>NZ_JASGFR010000010.1:0-95668 GCF_047605405.1 Rhodomicrobium sp.
CGATCTTCGAACCGGTCAGCGCGTGAAACGGAGCGGAACCGAGAGGGTGATCGACCCGCGCGCCATTTCCGCTGGCGGCGCGGGCACGGGAGAGGCGCGCTTCGCAAGAGAGACGGCCTCAGCGTCAAGCTGGGAACTGCCGGACGAACGGATGAGGCGCGCCCACAGAACACGGCCTTGCCTGTCTATGGCGAAAGCGACCGAGGCCGTGCCGTTCGATGCGCCGCCCGGATGACGCTTGTGGCGGTTCAGATGACCGACAACCGCGCTTCGCCATGAGGCGGCGGACGCCGAGGATGAGACGCCTGCGGACGGCGCCGCGTTTACGGCGGCATGCCTCGTCTTGTCCGGGCGCGGCGCGGCTGCGGCGCGAGCGGTCGATTTCACCCGATGCGGCTTCTGCTCCTCCGCTTTCTTTTCAATCGGCTTTTCGACCGGCTTTTCTGGTTGCGGCTCCTGCCGCGCCCGTTCGAGAACGGCCACGGCCTTCTCGAACTCGGGAAGTCTGGTCTCTTGCGGCACCGGCTCTTCTTCCGGCTTGGGCTCGCTGGTCTCCTGTTCGGGCGAAGCTTCCGATTCCGCGCCCGTAGCGACGTCACGCACCGGCGTCTCCGGGGCGGCCACGATCGGCGCGAGTTCGACCATGACCGCGCCAGCGGAATCGCTCGATGCAGGCGCCGCCTCCTCAGGCTGCCAGAGGATGACTAAAGCCGCGCAGGCATAGAGCGTCGCGGCAGCCGCAGCGGCGGCCGCCCAGCGCATGGCGTCGGTCCGACGCTCGTCCATGTTGCCAGTCGCGTAGTCCAACGCCCAATCTGCTGAGGTCATGGCTTCGCGCCACCCGTTTCCACCGCCTGCGCGCTCGCCTGCGGCGCGGCCTCGAGTCCAACGAGCCCGATTTTCAGATAGCCGGCGTTCCGAAGCAGGTTCATCGCTTCCATGAGGGAGCCGTAGTCCACGCTCTTGTCTGCGCGCACGAAAACGCGTTGTTCGGTGTCGCCCTTCGTCTTGGCGTCGAGCGCGGCCTTGATCGCCTCACGCCGGACGGGATCGTTGCCGATGGAGAGGGAGAGGTCTGCCTTCACCGTAACGAAAAGCGGTTCGGACGGCCTTGGCTTCGGTTGCGCATTCGACACCGGCAGATCGACCGGCACATCTACCGTGGAGAGCGGCGCGGCGACCATGAAGATGATCAGCAGCACCAGCATCACGTCGATCAGCGGCGTGACGTTTATCTCGTGGTTTTCCTCTATGCCGTCGCTCGGCTCCCGCTTCAAACTTCCGGCCATGGCGCTACTCCGCCGCCGCCTTGACGCGAGGTCTGGCCACGCATCTCGCATCGAGATCGAAGCTCACCAGCCTTTCGACCTCTGCCGATGCGTCGGCGAGAAGCTGGCGGTAGTCGGTGATCTGCCGCGCGAAAGCGTTGTAGACGACCACGGCGGGGATCGCGGCAACAAGGCCGAGCGCGGTTGCGAGCAGCGCTTCCGCGATGCCGGGGGCGACCACGGCCAGGTTGGTGGTTTGCGCTTTCGAGATGCCGATGAAGGCGTTCATGATGCCCCAGACGGTGCCGAACAGTCCCACGAACGGTGCAACCGAGCCGATGGTGGCCACGATGCCGATGCCGGACATGACACGCCGGGCCGCGCGTGCCTCCGCGCGGGACAAGCGGGATGCGACCCGCTCCTTGACGCCGTCCTTGTCGGGCTCTCCTAGCGTCGTGGAGCGCTGAACCTCTCGGGCTGCCTCGGCGACGATGACCGCGCCCGGGCCTTTCGCTTCCGCTACCGCGTCCAATGCCCCGCTGAGGCTTCGCGCATCTTCGAGAACAGCGATTGTTCCTTTCAGGCGTCGACGCGCCGTCCAAAGCTCCGCCGTTTTCGCGAAGAACACCGTCCATGTGAGAAACGAGGCGAGCAGCAGCGCAATCATCACCGTTTTCACGACCATGTCGGCGGCATGGAACATTCCCAGCGGCGACAACTCGTGCGGAAGCTGCCTGCCGATCGCCTTCTCGCTCGCCGGAGGTGGCAGCGGGTCGGATTGGGAGAATGCGAGAGGCGGCGGCGCCTCCACGGTTGCTCCCGCTTCGGCCTGCGCGGCTTGTGGCGCTTGCTCTTCGACCTTCGCTTCGGCTGTGAGCGGCGCGGCTTGCGACGGTTGGCCCTCGACGGTTGGCGCCGCTCCCGTTTGAACCGCTTGCTGCGGTTGCGTCTCTGCGGTCGTCTCTCCGCCCGAAGCAGTTTGCGGCGGCTGTGCGCTGCCCTCCTGGCCGAAAACCGGGCTCATCGCTATCAGAAGCGTGGCCATCACAGCAACTATGGCATACACCATCTGCAGGCACCGCGTCGTCGCCTCCGACTGCATCCGTTCTCCCTCATGTCGTGAGATGCACTTCGCGCGACTGTCTTGCCGTATTAGAAGATTGCCCAAGCGCGCTTCGAGACAATAAGCGCGCATCGCGATACAATCAATCAATATAGTTTGTAATTATTATAGGTTTAGTTCGCTGTTGGAGGCAGAGACAACACATGTTGCCGGATTGGCAAGAAAAGCCTCCCAAAAAACCAACAGCCGGCGGATGAGCCGCCGGCTTTATATCGCTTATCTTTTCGCTCGCGTGGCTACCACTTCACGGTCCAGCTCACTGCACCCTTGAAGTTGATGCCCTTCTCGTAGACATCCGCGGCGATCAACTGATAGGCCTTGTCGGTGACGTTATCGATGCCGAGGTCTACACGAAGTCCTTTCAATGGCCCTTCGGTCGGCTCGATCACGGCGAACAGGTCAACGAGGTTATAGGCGTCGCGGTAGGCCGTCGCCGCATCCGCGCGCGTAAACTTGTCGGCGAAGGTGAAGCGCGTGCCGAGGCGCGTCCAGTATTCCGGCAGCTTCACGCCGGCGGTGAGGATCACCTTGTCGGGCTGGAGCGCGCCCACATACGCATCGGTATCCGCATCGCGGCCGGTCATGGTCGCCCACGAAGCGCTGCCAAAAAACCGCGCGCTGTCATAGGCGAGCGCGATTTCCGCGCCCGAAAGGATGGCGTGGTCGGTGTTGAAGAACCGGGTATAGCACCCGCCTCGACCGGTGAAGCAGCCCATGTCACTTGCGCCGCCGACACCCGCACCCACGATCTCCTGATTGATGTAGTCGTGAGCGTCCATGTGCCAGTAGGAGCCCTTTAGCTTCACGGCGTCGCCCTTTGCCACGACATCGGTGAACTCGAAGCCAGCGCCGACTTCCCCGGTTTCCGCGGTCTGCGGCTTGAGGTCGGGATTCGGGATGAACGTGTTGCAGACGGGGCCCATGCAGAAATGGTTCCCCATGGCGTAAAGCTCATTGTAGTCCGGCGCACGAAAGGCGCTTCCGTAATTGCCGAACAGCAGGAACCACGGCACCGGCTTGTATGCGGCTGCGATCTTCGGCGAGAACGCCTCGTCGGAGAAGTCCTCCTCGCCGCTCGCCTCCATCGAAAACGAGTCGAAGCGCGCGCTCGGGGTCAGCGTAAGCTCGCCCGGAAGCGACGCTGGCCGAAGCATCTTGATTTCAGCCTGCACGAAGGTGCCGGTATAGTCGGCTTCAGCACTCGGGATCGAGGAGATATTGTTCCCGTACTGCCAGCCCACGGGAAGGCTGTCCGCGCCCGCCTGCTTGTCCCTGTGGTAGTCGACGCCGTAGGTGAACGTCACCTTGGTCTGCCAGTCGTTCAACTCGAACCACGAGCGGTTGTCGGCCTTCACGCCAATCGTTTCGACATCGCGCGACTGATACCGAGTACTGTTATAGTAATTCTCGGTCACCTTGTTCTGCGCCCAGTAGGCGAGAAAATTGCCGTTGAACCACTGACTGCCTTCCGGCGCATAGCTGAGCTTGCCCGATAAGGTATCGCTCAGGATGCCGCGCTTGACGAGCAGGTTCGATGAACTGACTTCGCCGTTGTCTTGCGGATTCGCGGGCGTGACGCCGTCGTCGCCGAAATGGACCCAGGTCGCGGTTGCCTTGAGGTCCGGCGTCACCTGCGCCGTGCCCTTCGCCAGCGCGGACTTGATGTTGTCCTTGTTGCTGAGGTCGTCGCCATTGCCAAGCTCGATCGACCCCATGCGCCGATAGGTGAAGCTGCCGATGGTTTCGAACTTGCCGTCCTCGGTCCGCGCGAAACCCGTGGTCGTGAGGATCGGCTGACCGTCCGCCGTCTGGAAGCCGACCTTGACGCGCGCGCCCGCCGTTTCGCCCGCTTCCAGAAGATCGCTCGCGTCGATGGTGGTCATCGCGATCACGCCGCCGAGCGCCCCCGAGCCGTAGAGCGATGAATTCGGCCCCTTCACCACTTCGACGCGCTTCAGCAGATCCGGGTCGACGAAAAGGCGACCGTCATGCCCGGACTGGAACGTCTGCGGCACGCCGTCGACGAGAATGAGGACGTCCTCACCGTCGAAGCCGCGAATGTTGGGCGTCTGCCCGCTCATGCGCGCGCCGCCATTCACGAACACGCCGGGGACGTTCTTCAGCGTCTCGGCCACTGTCGAGGCTTGCTCGGTCTGGATCTGATCGCGATCCACTACGTCCACTTGCCCGGGATAGTCGAACGTCGCGATCGGATTGAGAGTCGCGAAGATCGAAATCTCGTCGAGTTCGACGCGTTGCCCCGCTTCATCTTGCGAAAACGCAGACGCGGAAAGAAGAGTGGACGCGGAAAGCGCCACTGCAGCGGCGTAAGCCGCTCTGCTGCCCCATAACATTCAACAACCCCATCAAGTGCCAAATTGCCCGGCACAAGAGTGAGATAACAAAAAAGGCGGCGCAAGCCTAAAAAAGAGTCCATTTTCAGTTATTCATCATGTGTGTCGAATATATTTAGAATATTTCGTGATATAGATACGCATAATCATTCTTAGAATAATTGCAATCGCTAGATTTCTTCCTATGGCGGTTTTAAAGTTATAATTAGTCTAAATATATACAAATGTTGTTGCTGTATTAATCGGCGTAGTCTAGCGTTTTACTTAAGCTGGAGCCTCGCACTCTCATGCCCGCTCGACTGATTGAAGCGGGACAAGCATCTGCGCGCCAGCGTCGGGCCAGTTGAGGGGAGGGACCATGAAACGCACGCCGCCGCACGCCGAAAAAACAAGCTTATCCGGGCATGCGCGCAGCGACGCGCCACCTCACCATGGCGCAGGCCATTCCCATGCAGCCAATACCAGCGCGGGGCATCCGGCCCCCAAGCCGGGCCATCCGGGAGGTCATCCCGGCGGCCACCCCATGTCCGCGCCGAAAACCATCGACGCTTTTTTGGTGCCGGCGGGGCGCGATCCTCTGACAGAGGCGTTTTCCGGCCGTGAGTTTTCTCCGCCATGGCGCGGCAGTGTCGCCATCGATCCCGCTGAAGCAGGCAGCGCGGTCGCCCGAGCCTTCGCAACGCCCCGCTCCGAACCGGCCGCCGTTTATATCAATGTGCCCTACTGCCAGAGCCGCTGCCTGTTCTGCGGGTTTTTCCAGAACGTATGGCGGCCCGAGCTTTCGGATGCGTTCGTGGACGATGTCGTCGCCGAAATGGAGGAAATGGCCGCGACGCCGTTGGTTTCGACCGCGCCCATCGAGTCTGTCTATCTCGGCGGCGGCACACCGAGCGCGCTTCTGACGGCTCCGCTGGCGCGTCTCATCGCGAATATGCTCCGCCTGCTCCCGCTCGAACCTGAGTGTGAAATCACCGTGGAGGGCCGCGCTTACGGCTTCGGTCTTGAAAAGGCGGTCGCGGCATTCGACGCGGGTGCCAACCGCGTCTCGCTTGGCGTTCAGACCTTCGACACGGCTGTACGCCGCCGTCTTGGACGAAAGCTCGACGGCGCGGAAACGCTCGCCTTCCTGAACGATCTCGCCGCGCTCGACCGCGCCAGCATCGTGTGCGATCTCATGTACGGACTGCCCGGTCAATCGCGCGAAATCTGGCGGCGCGATATCGAAACCGTCGCGGCCAGCCGCATCGATGGCGTGACGCTCTACGCGCTGAATGTGTTTCGCGGCGGCCCGCTCGCGAAGTCCATCGCGGACGAGAAGCTGCCCCCCGCCGGCTCCGTGGGCGAGCAGGCGCAGATGTATGCCGAAGCCGCGGAATTCCTCGTGGCGGAAGGGTTCAAGCAGGTATCGCAGTCGCATTTCGCGCGGGGCGACCGCGAGCGGAACCGCTATAACAGCGGCATCAAGCGCGGCGTGCCCTGCATTCCGTTCGGCCCCGGCGCGGGCGGGCAGGCGCATGGCGTCCGCTGGAGCAATCTCGTCAGCATCGAAGAACGCAGGGCCGCGAAGGCGGAGGGGCAGGCCCCGATCGCGGGCGCATCGCGCATGCCGGCGGCCTATGCTGCGCAAGCCGCCATCACGGCGGGGCTCGAAACAGGCTCACTCGCCATCGCCGCAGTGGAGGCGGTCGCGCCCGGTTTCGCGCGCACAGTCGCGCCGCTTCTCGACAATTGGGCGGCCGCAGGGCTGGGAAGCATCGACGGCGGCACTTTCCGCACGACGCGCGCGGGCACCTTCTGGATCACCAACCTGACCGGCGGTCTTTACGCCGCGCTCGATGCCATTCGGCATGAAGCCACAGCAACGGAGGAAATCGCATGACCCAGACACAAACCGGCTTTGCCTCGAAAGAAGAAGCGCTGGCGGCACTCGCCGCGCGTCTCGAAACGAACCCGGACGGCGTCATCGAAGCACTGGCGGAGGCGCACGGCGTGAGCGTGGTCGAAGCGATGCAGCTTCTGCCGCGCGTTAACTGCGCCTTCGCGCCCGCGTCTGCCTTCGACGACGTCATGAACGAACTCTCCGAATGGGGCGACCTGACAGTTGTGGTTCACACGAAGAACCTCGTTCTCGAATGCCGGGGACCGCTTCCGAAGGGAGAGTACGGGCGCGGCTTCTTCAACCTGCATGGCAAAAGTCCCATCGGCGGGCATATCAAGGCGTCGCGTTGTGCCTGCATCGCGTTCGTGCGCCGGCCGTTCATGGGCAAGGAAAGCTGCGGCGTGCAATTCTTCGATGTCGACGGCGAAGCCATGTTCAAGGTGTTCGTGGGGCGGCTTGCGGACTATTCGCTCAACCCGGAGCAGGTGGCGAAATTCGAGGATCTGAAGGCGCGGCTGAGCAAGTGAGTGCCGCCAGCCGCGTCAAATCGGGTCCGATTTGACGCGGCTCGCTCTTGCGTCCGTTCCGGTCCGGTTGAACGACCTGATCGGAATTCTTTTCATGAGGAGAGCGCATCCGCTTTCGATTCGATAAGAAGCGGAGGTGCTCTTTTTTTGTGCGTGCCTTTCAGAAAACCGCGTCACTTTTCCGGACGCGGCGTGCGTAGGACCGTCGCGGACTGGCCCGACGCTAAATTTTACAGGTAACTTTTCCCTACGCGCGCGCGGCCGTCTTGCCGATCAAGGTGCAGCGAGGCTTGCCCTTTGGCTTTAACGCTTTGATTTAAAAGGCGTTTATGGCCAATTTAGCCCCTAATTTATGGTGCGTGGTACGACACCTGCGACACGTTTATGGTACGGCCTCCGCGTACCATGATTTATACCACAACGCAATTTCACTGGACGGGCGGCAAAATTACCGATTGTCGAGTAAATATGAGCGTAATCAGGTACATAGAGAGCTTGCGCAGCCCATGTTTCACCAACCGGAGGTGTTTGCTAAGCGCTTGATTTTGCTCATTCGGGTGGTAAGTGGTGGGCGCGGCAGGACTCGAACCTGCAACCAAGCGGTTATGAGCCGCTAGCTCTGACCATTGAGCTACACGCCCTATGCGAGACGTTCTTCGTCGCGAAGCCTACGGAAACTTAATCGGCGGCACAGCTAACGCTACCCGACGCAAAGTCTCATATGCGTTGCGGTTTCGATTCTTAGCGAAGAAAGCACCATGAGAAAAGCACTCCTTGTTCCTTTAGCGGCCTTTGCGGTGGCGTTTTCGACAGCAGCATCGGCAGAGCCGCAGGAATTGAGCATTCCCGCGCAGAGAACGTCGACGATCGAGGTGTCGGGCTCGGGCAGCGTGCAGGTCAAGCCGGACATCGCGGTGATCCGCATCGGCGTTGCGACCGAAGACGCCAACGCGGAATCGGCCGTCGCCAGGAACAGCGCGTCCACCGCGAAGGTGCTGTCCGAAATCGCGGCGGCGGGGATCGAGAAGACGGATTTGCAGACCGCGCAATTCTCCCTCTATCCGCAGACGCAGGCGGCCAGTTCATCGGCAAAGGAAAGGGGCGGCACCACCATTTTCCGCGCCTCCAACACGGTGAGCGTGACCGTGCGCAAACTCGAACGGCTGGCTGAAATCCTCGGCAAAGCCGTCGCTGCGGGTTCCAACCAGATTTCGGGACCGGACTTCATCGTGTCGGAGCCCGAAAAGCATCTCGGCGAGGCCCGCCGCAAGGCGGTGGAGCAGGCACTCGCGAAGGCGAATACCTATGCGGAAGCGGCCGGGCTGAAGCTCGGCACCGTGCTTTCCATCACGGAAGAGGGCGGTGCATCGCCCGTGCCGGTTTTCCGGGCTTCATACGCGAAGGCGCAGTCCGTGCCGGTCGAAAGCGGCGAGGAAACGCTTTCGGCGCAGGTGCGCATCGTGATCGAACTCGTCAAACCGTAGCGGAGACGACGGCGCCGAGCGGCCGCCGTCTTTCGCCTATCTTCCGAAGATGAGATGCCATGCTGCGGGAATCAGCAGCGCCGACGCGAGCGCGTTCAGCCCCATCGCAAGCCCGGCGAACGCGCCCGCGACCTCGTTCACCTGAAGCGCGCGCGCCGTGCCGATGCCGTGCGAGGCCGTGCCCATCGCGAGACCGCGCGCTGCCCAATCCCTGATGCCAAGCGCGTTCAGGAGCGGCGCGCCCAGCATCGCGCCGGTGATGCCGGTCAGGATGACGAACATCGCCGTCAGCGTCGGCAGGCCGCCGATCTGCTCGGTGATACCCATCGCGACAGGGGTCGTCACGGATTTCGGGGCCATCGAGACGAAGGAATCGCGCGTGCCGCCGAGCACCCAGGTGATGAAGACCGCACTCGCCGCCGCCGTTATCGAGCCGACGGTCAGGCTGACCGTCACCGCGAGCGCCGACTTCCGCACCCGCGCGACCTGACGGTATAGCGGGATCGCGAGCGCTACCGTCGCCGGGCCGAGCAGGAAGTGCACGAACTGCGCGCCCTGGAAATAGGTCTGGTAGCTCGTATGCGTCAGGAGCAGGATCGTGACCAGAATGATGATCGCGATCAGCACCGGGTTGAAGATGGGATTGAACTTCCGCCAGCGATAGACGGCGTAACCCGCCTGATAGGCGACGAGCGTCAGCGCGAGATGCAGGAGCGGGCTCGCGGAGAGGTAAACCCAGATGTCTGCGATACTGGTCATGGCCGCGCCTCGGGCTCTGACGCGGCGGGCTTCGGCCCCGGAGCGGTCCCGGATGGCTTGCGCGAGAGCCACGCCATGAGCGCTGCCGTTACGGCGATGGTGAGAAGCGTACTCAGGACGAGCGAGGCCCCGATGGGAAGCAGGTCGTGTTGAAGAACGCCGAAGTGCAGCATGACGCCCGCGCCGGCCGGGACGAACAGCAGCGACAGGTTCGACAGGAGACCTTCAGCGGTTTTCGCCAGCCCGTCAGGCACGCGTCGGTAGATGACCAGCGCGAGAAACAGCAGCACCATTCCGCACACGGGGCCCGGCACGGGCAGCTTCGTCGCCGCCGAAAGGATTTCTCCAGCGAGCTGGAAAACAACGAGGACGGTGAACCATTCGACCATGGCAAGGCTCCTGTCGGCAGGATTTTCCGGCGGGAAGGGTAAGCACAACTTCAGGGCGCGGTTCAAAGACTAATTTCCGGGGGAATACCTCACGCCCGCCCAATTCATGATAAAAAGGCTGTTCATCACTCGGGTGTGAATTTGGGTTCGGGAAGTCGCCGCGGCGGGCGATGGGGCTTGGGACTGCATGAATGGGCAGGAGACGCGGGCGCTGTTCGACATGGGCCGCGCGGCCTGGAACGACTGGGCTTCGCAGGTTCTGAAATCGAAAGCGAACTTTCAAGAAGCAGGGACGCTTTCGCTGAACTGGTTCGGCGAGGGCGACAACGATGAAACGCGCCTCTGGCTCAAGGTGGCGAAGGCCGATTTTGCGAATGAGCGTTTTGAAGATGCCGTCGATTTCGAGGGCTTCATCTTCCCCGGTCCGGTCAACCTCGCAGGGGCGGTGTTCGAGCGTCCGGTTTCGTTCGCGGGCGCGGAATTCGGGCTTTCCGTCGCTTTTGCACGCGCGCATTTTCAAGGAGACGCTACCTTCAAGGCGGCGAAGTTTTCCGGGCAGGCGGTTTTCGATGACGCGCTTTTCGACGGCGTGGCCGATTTCGAGCGCGCGGAGTTCCTGCAGGAGAAGAACGGCCCGCTTAGTCACGGCGTGAAATTCCAGCGGGCTCGCTTCACGGGAAAGGCCGATTTCCGGTCGAGCCTGATAACCGGCAGCGCCGACTTCTCGAAGGCGCAGTTTGCCGCCGCCGCGCGGTTCGACGAGGCGCGCCTGCTGTCAGACACGCTGTTCGAGGGAGCGGTTTTTTCCGGCTCGGCAGGGTTCCACGCGGCGCAGTTTCTTGGCAATGCCGGGTTTGCGGAGGCGCAGTTCACGGGCGATGCGCGTTTCGCCGAAGCCGCCTTCAAGGGTGAGGTGCTGTTCGATCGCTGCCAGTTCTGGAACGACGTGTCGTTTCGCGATGCTCGTTTCGATAGGCCCGCATCTTTCGTGGACATGCGCGCGGAAGGCAAGGCGCGCTTCAGCGGCGCGAAATTCGCGCTCGACGCGACATTTACCGACGCGCGCTTTTCGGGCGAGGGCGATTTTTCGGCCGCCGAGTTCGGCGCTCCCGCGATTTTCCGGCAGTCCGGATTTCCGGGCGGCGTGACCTTCGCGAACGCGCGTTTTCTCAGTCAGTCGGATTTCGCGGGCTTCAGCGTTGGCAAGACATCCACTTTCGCTGAAAGCAGGTTCGAAGGCGAGGCGGTGTTTCGCGAGGCCCGTTTTGAAGCGCCGGTTTCGTTTGCCTCTGCCGTATTTCTTGCGAACGCGGATTTCAGCGCCGCGCAGAGCCGCGTTGCGTTCGTGCTCGCGCGAGCGAATTTCAAAGCCGTGCCTAATTTCCTCGAAGCGAATTTCCACGAGCCGCCCCGTCTCGACAACATGACGGTGGCCGATCCGCTGAAGCGTTTCCACTCGTGGAAGAAGGCGGGCATTTCGGATCCGCGCGGGCCGTTCTTCAAGGCCGCGAAGGTCTGCGCGGACGCGGATGCTTCCGCGAAGTTCCGCCGTCTCAAGAAGCTGGCGTCGGAGGCGCAGGATCTGCCCCGCGAGCAAGAGTTCTTCGCGCAGGAGTTTCGCTGCCGGAGGTTCTGGAGCGACAGACCGTTCGGCGCGGGCGTCGGCCGCTTCTGGCTGGGCTATCTTTACGGCGGCGTTGCGAATTTCGGCCGCTCGCTTTTGAGACCGGCGGCTCTGTGGGGGCTGTCGGTCCTGGTGTTCGCGTGCTTCTACCTTATCGCGCGGGGAAGCGCAGCGTCGCTCCTGAAGTGGCCGCCCGCCGCAATAGGTTCGCCCTGCGCGAGCGGCGCCTCGAACCCGATCCTCGAAGCGCTGTATCTCTCGTTCAGAAGCGCGTTCCTGCAAATCGACTGGCACGATTCGATAAACGCGCGCCGCGTCTTCGGCTGCCTCTATGGCGTCGAGGCAGGTGGAACGCCCATCATGCCGCTCGTCGTATCCTCACTGGCGCTGTGTCAGGCGATCCTGAGCGCGGCGCTCATCTTTCTTTTCCTGCTCGCGCTGAGAAATCTGCTCAAGGTCCGCTGAGAACTCGGCGACGAAAAAAGGGCGGCACATGGCCGCCCTGCCGGATAGGAACATACGCGTCGTTGTTAATGCCGCCGCCAGCGCAGATATTCGTCGAGGCGCACGATGTTCGCTTCGAGCGACATCGGCGTTTCCATCATTGAAGACGACGCCACGGCCCGCGCGAGTGCGGGTTCTCTCACCGGCGTAAACGCCATGCGGGGCAGCGGCACCGACGCGCGCCAGAGCGCCGAGAAGCTCGCGATCGCTTCGGTGAGCACAAGCGGTGTGCAATCTTCCACGCGGTCGATCGCGCTGCGCGAATCTTCCGAGCGGCGCATGGAATCGCCCGTCCAGCAGAGTGTGCGGCCCAGCGTCAACCGCTCGTGCGCATCGAGAAGCGCGCGGTTCTTGGCCCAGCGAACGATGATTTCGGGGGCTCGGCCGCAGGCGTTGGCGAGCGAGCGCACGAAGGACTCAAGTTCGTCGGCGGGCGCGATCTGCGCGAAGATGACATTGACTTCGACGGAGCGCGGCTGGAAGCGGGCGAGGTTCAACGCCAGCGCCTTCGCACAGGGAGAAACGGGGGAACGCGCTATCAGAGTGACGGTTCGCTGCACCTCGTCGGCCTCCTGCTTGAGGCTAAGGCCGTAAACGTCGAAATAGGCGTCGAAACGGCTGGCCGCTCCGAGCAGCCCTTCGTGGGTAGCGTCGTAATCTGACATAAAGCTCATGGTTTGATCCAGTGATGCAGCATGGGACGGGCAAATCGGTCTGGCATCATTGGTAAACGGCTAAGGTTAAATATCGCTTGCGAGCGGGCCGTTTGTACTGGAAAAAGCCATCACGGATTATTATGGTTACTGAAGGGTGAAGTAATCCTAAGTATTGCGTGAAGCCGAGGCGAAAGCGAAAAGGTGCCCGCGCCCGGCCTTTTATGCCGCCGAAACAACGCCCTCGCCTTGCCCGGCGGCTTCAACGGCGGCGACGATCTCGGCCACGACGCCGCTGATGAGCGTCTGGTCCTCGCCCTGCGCCATGACGCGGATTAACGGCTCGGTGCCCGATTTGCGGATGAGGAGCCGCCCGGCCCTTCCGAGGCGCTTTTCCTGCGCGGCGATGACCGCCTTGACCGCCTCGCTTTCGAGCGGGCTCCTGCCGGAGAAGCGAAGGTTTTTCAGAAGCTGCGGCACCGGTTCGAAGCGGCGGCACACCTCGCTGACCGGCTTGCCGCTCTGAATCACGACGCTCAGCACCTGAAGCGCGGTTACGAGGCCGTCGCCCGTGGTAGTGAAGTCAGACAGCACGACATGGCCCGACTGCTCGCCGCCGACATTGTAATTGCCGCGCCGCATGGCCTCGACCACGTATCGGTCGCCGACCTTGGTGCGAACCAACGAGAGATCGAGCTTCTCGAAATAGCGCTCCAGGCCGAGATTGGACATCACCGTCGCCACTACGCCGCCGCCGCGCAGCCGCCCCGATTCGCGGAAATTTTCTCCGATGACGGCGAGGATCTGGTCGCCGTCGACGAGCTGGCCATTTTCATCCGAAATGATGACGCGGTCGGCGTCGCCGTCGAGTGCTATTCCGATATGCGCGCCCGTCTCGAGAACCTTGCGGCAGATGTGGTCGGGCACCGTCGAGCCGCATTCGCGGTTGATGTTGCGGCCGTCCGGCGCGATCCCCAGCGCAACCACCTCGGCGCCGAGTTCCCATAGCGCAGCGGGGGCGACGCGATAGGCGGCTCCGTTCGCGCAGTCGATGACGATCTTGAGGCCTGAGAGGCTGATGCTGCGGTCGAGGGTGCGTTTGGCGAATTCGATGTATCGGTCGACAATGCCGTCGATGCGCCGGGACTTGCCGATGTGGTCCGGTTCGGCGAGCAGGCGGTCGATGTCGCCGAACACCTCGGCCTCGATTTCGGCTTCCACCTCGTCCGAGAGCTTGTAGCCGTCGGGGCCGAACAGCTTGATGCCGTTATCCTGGTAAGCGTTGTGCGATGCCGAGATCATCACGCCGAGGTCGGCGCGAAGCGAGCGCACGAGCATGGCGACGGCGGGCGTCGGTATGGGGCCGAGTTGCACCACGTCCATGCCAACCGAGGTGAAGCCGGAAACGAGCGCGTTCTCGATGGTATAGCCGGAGAGCCGGGTGTCCTTGCCAATCACCACGCGGTGGCGGCGACCGCCATTCGTGAACATATGACCGGCCGCCATGCCCACCTTCAATGCAATCTCAGCCGTCATCGGCCAGGTGTTTGCCTGCCCGCGAATGCCGTCCGTGCCGAAGAGTTTTTGCCGCATGTCCATTCCCGGTAAGTCAGTTTGGCCGCCGTCAACAAAGACAGACTTGCGCTTAAATCGGATAAAGATTTTCGCTTCAGGCTACGTCTGTCAGCTCAACATTATATTTGAATATTTGACGGAATTGAGCCTGTTTGTTCCAGAATTGCATGAATACCGACAGGCGGTGTCTTGCATACAATCCGAAGCCGCTTCCCGCAAGCGTCTCGCCGGCATGGCAGCCACCCGGCCCCTTGCCTTATGGATCACGGCCGTTGAGCCAGCGCCAGATCGCAAGCGCCTGCGCGGTGGCGCCGACATTATGCATCCGCAGAATCTGCACGCCCCGCGAGGCGGCGTCGAGGGCCGCTGCGACGCTTGCGGCGTCGATGTCGGCTGAAAGCTCGACAGCGGCCACGCGCCGGAGCGACCGCTTGCGCGATGTGCCGACAAGCAGCGGCACGCCGAGGCCGTGGAACAGCGCGATGCTGCGGAGCAGGGCTGCGTTGTGATCGAGCGTCTTGCCGAAACCGATCCCCGGGTCGACGACGATTTTCGCTCTGTCTATTCCCGCCGCGACGGCAGCTTCGATCCGCGCTTCGAGCCAGTCGAACACTTCGAGCACAACGTCGGAATAAGTCGGCGCGTCCTGCATCGTTTTCGGATCGCCCTGCGCATGCATCAGGACAACGGGTCTGCCGAGTTCTGCTGCCGTTGACAGGCTGTCGCTGGCAAAGGTGAGGGCGGCAACGTCATTGACAAGGTCGAGCCGCGCGCCCGCCGCAGCACGCATGACGTCCGGCCGGCGCGTATCGACCGAAACGGGTGTCTGCCAGGCGGTCAGCCCTTCGAGCACGGGGAGGATGCGGCGCACCTCTTCCTCGACGTCCACCGGATCCGAGCCCGGCCGCGTCGATTCCCCGCCGACATCGATGAAGTCGGCGCCCTGGCTTACGAGATCCGCCGCATGCGCCAGCGCTGCATCCGTACCGAAATGCTGGCCGCCGTCGGAGAAGCTGTCCGGTGTGACGTTCAGAATGCCCATGATGCGCGGGCCGTCCATCGGCACGCCCGCTATGTCGGACCGAGGCGCGGTAAGGCGCGCGAGCAGGTCTTTCGCCCGCGGTTCGCTCAATTGCGAAAGGGCCGCTGCGCGCAGGAAGATGTTGCGAATGCGGCCAGCCCCGCCCTCCTGAAGGCGCGCGGCCGAAAACGCGATACGCGGGCTACCCGCAAGCGGCAACGCCTCTCCCGCCGCGATCGCCTGCCGCGCTACCTCGCCGTAAAGAAAGCCGGTTGGTTCCAGATAAAGTCCGGGCATCTCATCTCCAGAGCGTGAAACGGTCGCGCTGTTGGCGGCTGGTGGAAGCTCCACTAGAATCATGATGTTGCTGGTAATCCTTTCGATTCCGGCATTTGCTCGCAAGGGTGCTGCAAACGGATGCAAATGTCGGAATCGGACCACTAGGGGCAGATTTCGCGAAGCTTCTGAACGGCGGCAGGCGCCCCTTCGAGCGAATAGTGGTCCGTCGTGGCCGTACCCTTCGCGGACGTGGCCTTGACCGTCATCGGCCCGCCCATGGCCATCGCCGAAAGCAGCCTGCGCTCTTCGGCCGGGTCTCTCGCATAGGCCTTGTCGTCGAGCGCATAGAGCGCGAAGGATTGGCCGCCGAGCGTGATCGTGGTCTGCGCATTCGCCTTCATGGCGTAGCCCTGCCGCACGCTGACCTCATTATAGATCCCGTCCTTCTGCCACGAGCTGATGTAGAAAATGACGGACGTGCGCTTCGCCGTCTTCGGCTGCATGTCGGTTGGCGCGCTCGCGGCGAAACAGATACGGCCTTCGGGGCTGTCATGCAGGAAGACATTCCATTCCCCGATTTTCTCGACGAGCTTCGCCTTCACATCGGGAACGGGAGCGGGCGCCGGCTTTTTGGCGGGCACTGGCTTCGGCTTGGGCTTCGGTGCCGCCGCCGGGCGCGGCGGCTGGGTCGGGTCCGGCACTGCTGACGGTCCTTGCGGCAGCGTCTGCGGAATTTGCTGCACCTGAACTTGTTGAGCGACCGCGCCCGACGAGATCGCGGCGACGGACAGAAGCGGAAGGATCAGATGGCGCCGCATGAAAATTCCCGTTTGAAAAGCCATAGTTGGCAAGCCAAAACCTTAAGCAGAACCCAGGTCATCGGTCCACGGAAAGCCTGCCTTGGCGCGGCTGGAGCGCCTTTGCGGGTGCGTCCATCCGATCCGGGAACGAGCCGAGGCTTCGCACGCGGTCGTACATCACGATTGCTCCCGCGGTGCCGACGTTGATGCAGAATGCGGTCGGAATTTTGATCACGTGATCGCAGCGGGCGAGCACCTCGTCCGACAGCACGCCGAGTTCCGGGCCGAGCACATAGGCCGCGTGGAGCGGATGCTTGAACGCAGGCAGATCGGTGGCGCCTTCGATCAGTTCGACACCGACGAGTTTGCAGCGCAGCGGCAGCGCCATCTCCGCCACGTTCGCCCAGTGATAGACCGGCAGGTGGTCCACCGTTTTCGACGTGTCGGATTTTGCATCGAAGGCCCTCTCGTGCGCGCCGATGGTAAAAAAGAAGTTGGCGCCGAAAGCATGAGCGGAACGCATCAGCGCGCCGAGGTTCATCGGCTTCGAGATCCGTTCGGCTCCGATGGCGAAATATCCGCGCATGCTATAGCTTCGTTCGGGAAGTGCCATGCGATGAGGTAGGCGATGAAGGCTGTGCTGTGCAAGTCTCTCGAAGGACCGGACGCACTTGAAATGGCGGACCTGCCCGACGCGATACCGGGTCCGGGCGAGGTCGCAGTTCAAGTTACAGCGGTTGCGCTTAATTTTTTCGATACGCTGATCACGCGCGGAAAATATCAGACGAAGCCGGCGCTGCCGTTCTCGCCCGGCGGCGAGGTCGTGGGGCGCGTGATCGCTACGGGGGCGGGCGTCGAGGATTTTGCGGAAGGCGAGCGCGTGCTCGCCTATGTCGGCTATGGCGGATGCCGTGAGCAGGCCATCGCCCCGGCGGCGCGCACCGTCGTCGTGCCGGACGGCATCGCCGACGAAGAGGCGGCATCCATTCCCATCGCCTACGGCACGGCGCTGCACGGCCTCGAAGATCGCGGACAGGTTCGCGAGGGCGATGCGGTGCTTGTGCTGGGCGCAACGGGAGGCGCGGGCCTTGCGGCGGTGGAGGTGGCGGCGGCGCTCGGTGCGGAGGTAATCGCGGCGGGCACGTCCGACGAAAAGCTCAAGCTGTGTGCTGATCGCGGCGCGGCGCATCTTCTGAACCTGAACGGCGCCGACGTGAAGGAGGCCGTGCGGGCCCTTCGCGGCGGCAAGGGGCCGGACGTGATCTATGACTGCATCGGTGGCCCGTATGCCGAACCGGCGCTGCGCGGCATCGCCTGGGGCGGGCGCTATCTCGTCATCGGCTTCGCGGCGGGCGACATTCCGAAAATCCCGCTGAACCTCGTGCTCTTGAAGGGCTGCGATGTTCGGGGCGTGTTTTTCGGCCGTCACATCGACACCCATCCGGCAGCGTTCCGCGTTCAGATGGCGAAGCTGCTCGACTGGTGCGCGGAGGGAAAAATCCGCCCGCATATCGACCGCATTTTCAGCCTCGACGAAACGAAGGATGCGATCAAGGCGCTGGACGCGCGGACGATCAAGGGCAAGATCGTCGTGAAGCCGTGAGGGAAAAACGGGGGCAGCAGGATGAATGAAGACACCGATCTAGGGGCGACGAAGGTGAGCCGCCCGGTTGCCGAGCCGAAGCATATCTTCGTCTACGGCACATTGATGCGCGCAAGCCGCAGTCCCTATGCGCGCCTTCTCGAAACGCGCGCCCGTTTTGTCGGCGAAGCGTCTGTACGGGGGCGGCTTTACAATCTCGGGCGTTTTCCGGGGGCGGTGTTCGACGAGGCGGCGCGGACCCGCGTTTTCGGCGAGGTGTTCCGGCTGAATGGGGGGGCGGTGCTTGCGGCGCTCGACGCTTACGAAGGCTGCGCGGGCGTCGGCACCAAGCCCGACCAGTTCTATCGCACCGTGATCGAGGTACGGCTTCATCGCGGCGGCCCGCTGGCGGTATGGGTCTATCCTTACGCGGGCAAGGTCGACTTCCGCCCGCTCGTCGCGTCGGGCCGCTTCCCGCTGTAACGGAAGCGTGCGGTTTTGCGCCAATCCGTGCGGCTTGGCGCGACCGGCGCGGGCATGATAGACCACCCGTCAACCTTTCCACGCAAATCAGCAGAGACCGGCCATGACAGAAGACGTCTCCCCGTCCGCAACGCGCACCGAAACCGACACCTTCGGCCCCATCGACGTGCCCGCCAACCATTACTGGGGCGCGCAGACGCAGCGTAGCCTCGGCAATTTCAAGATCGGCGGCGAGCGCATGCCCATTCCGCTGGTGCACGCTCTCGGCATCGTGAAGAAGGCGGCGGCGAAGACGAATCTCGCGCTCGGCAATCTGGAGCAGCCCTTGCACGACGCCATCGTGACGGCGGCGGAAGAAGTCATATCCGGCAAGCTCGATGCGGAATTTCCGCTCGTCGTCTGGCAGACGGGATCCGGCACGCAGTCGAACATGAACGCGAACGAGGTGATCTCGAACCGCGCGATCGAACTGCTCGGCGGCGAGAAAGGCTCGAAGAAGCCGGTTCACCCGAACGACCATGTGAACCGCTCGCAATCCTCGAACGACACCTTCCCCACCGCGATGCGCATTGCCGCCGCCGTGCAGGTAAACGAGGCGCTGCTGCCCGCGCTCGACCATCTGGCCAGCGCCATCGAGGCGAAGGCGGAAGAGTTCAAGGACATCATCAAGATCGGCCGCACGCATCTTCAGGATGCGACGCCGGTTACGCTCGGGCAGGAGTTTTCGGGCTACGCGACGCAGCTGCGCTTCGGCATCGAGCGCGTGAAGGCCACGCTGCCGCGCCTCTATTTCCTCGCGCAGGGCGGCACGGCGGTGGGCACCGGCCTCAACACGCCCATCGGTTTCGCCGAGAAGTTCGCGGACGAAGTGGCTAGAGAAACGGGCCTGCCGTTCGTCACCGCGCCGAACAAGTTCGAGGCGCTGGCGTCGAACGACGCCGAAGTCGAGCTTTCGGGCGCGCTCAATGTGCTTGCGACGAGCCTGTTCAAGATCGCGAGCGACATCCGCCTCATGGGCTCCGGCCCGCGCTCCGGCATCGCCGAAATCTCGCTGCCCGAGAACGAGCCGGGCTCGTCCATCATGCCGGGCAAGGTGAACCCGACGCAGTGCGAGGCGCTCACCATGGTCTGCGCGCAGGTGTTCGGCAACAACGTGGCGATCACTGTCGCGGGCAGCCAGGGCCATTTCGAGCTGAACGTCTACAAGCCCGTCATCATTTACAATCTGCTCCAGTCGATCCGGCTGATCGCCGACGCGGCGGTGAGCTTCACCGACCATTGCGTCGTCGGCATCGAGCCGAATCGTGCGCGCATCGAAGACCTGCTGGAGCGTTCGCTGATGCTCGTAACCGCGCTCGCGCCGAAGATCGGCTACGACAAGGCCGCCAAGATCGCGAAGACGGCGCACAAGAACGGCACGACGCTTCGCGAGGAAGCGCTGGCGCTCGGCTACATCTCCGAGGAAGACTTCAACGCTCTGATGAAGCCGGAACTGATGATCAAGCCCGGCGTGTGACGAGCGGCGACGGGCGAGGCCGGGATTTCCCGGCCTTCCTTTTTGGGATCGTTCGGCGAAGCGGGTTGCCCATGAGGAAAGTCATCGCGCGCGGAAAAGCCGGAAGCAGCGGCAGGGAGCCCGGCGTGCGGCCCAGTGGCGATGCGGTCCAGAGTGCGGATGCAGGCTCCGAGCGTGCCGCGTTCGACCCCGCGCTTGCCTTGCCAAAAAAGCGCTCCCTCGCCATCGCGGGGCACCGCACGTCCATCACGCTCGAAGATGCCTTCTGGCGGGAACTCAAGGCCTCGGCGGAAGAACAGGGGCGCACGGTCGCGACACTCGTCGCCGAGATCGACGCGGCGCGCGGACCAGCGGGCCTTTCCGCTGCCATCCGGGTCTGGCTTCTCGAAAGATCGAATGAACGCGCGCCGCGACCGGAGTAACAAGCGCCGCGCTTGGCATGGGCCGCAAATAATGCGCCTCACAGGGCCATTCGACTGAAAGTGCAGAATCGATCAAAAAAGCCCCGCAGCACGGGGCTTCATGATCATTTCGTGCGCCGTCAAGCCGCCGCCTTACCCGCGTCGGCGAACTCCGGGATCTGGTCGAAATTCATGTAGCGGTAGACGTCACCGGAGGCTTTGTTCACGGCCTCGACGTGCTCCAGATATTCCGCGAGCGTCGGGATGCGTCCGAGAAGCGCGCCCACCGCCGCAAGCTCCGCCGACGAGAGATAGACCCGCGTGTCGATGCCGAGCCGGTTGGGGAAGTTGCGCGTCGAGGTGGAAAGCGCCGTCGAGCCTTTGCGGATCTGCGCCTGATTGCCCATGCAGAGCGAGCAGCCGGGCATTTCCATCCGCGCGCCGGACTTGCCGAGCACTGAATAATAGCCCTCTTCGGTCAGGATGCGCGCGTCCATCTTGGTCGGGGGCGCGATCCACAGCCGCGTCGGGATGTCGGATTTGCCCGCGAGGATCTTCCCCGCCGCGCGGAAGTGGCCGATGTTCGTCATGCACGAACCGATGAACACTTCGTCGATGGTGTCGCCAGCCACCTCGGACAGCGTCTTGACGTCGTCCGGGTCGTTCGGGCAGGCGAGGATCGGTTCCTTGATGTCGGCAAGGTCGATCTCGAACACGGCGGCGTAGTCCGCGTCCGCGTCCGGCTCGATGAGGTGCGGCGCGGCGATCCACGCCTCCATCGCGGCGATGCGGCGCTGCAAGCTGCGCGCGTCCTCATAGCCGTTCGCGATCATCCACCGCATCAGCGCGATGTTCGAGCGCATGTATTCGATGATCGGCTCCTTGTTGAGCCGCACGGTACACGCCGCCGCCGATCGCTCCGCCGATGCGTCGGTCAGCTCGAACGCCTGTTCCACCTTCAGATCCGGCAGCCCCTCGATTTCGAGGATGCGGCCGTTGAAGACGTTCTTCTTGCCCTTCTTCTCGACGGTGAGCGCGCCCGCCTTGATCGCCGCCAGCGGGATCGCATTCACGAGGTCGCGCAGCGTGATGCCGGGCTGTAGCTTGCCCTTGAAGCGCACGAGCACACTTTCCGGCATGTCGAGCGGCATGACGCCCGTCGCGGCAGCGAACGCCACGAGGCCCGAGCCCGCCGGGAACGAAATGCCGATCGGAAAGCGTGTATGGCTGTCGCCGCCGGTGCCGACCGTGTCGGGCAGAAGCAGGCGGTTCAGCCACGAATGGATGACGCCGTCGCCGGGGCGCAGGGATGCGCCGCCGCGTGTGGCGATGAAGCCCGGCAATTCGCGGTGCGTCGTCACGTCGACCGGCTTCGGATAGGCCGCCGTGTGGCAGAAGGACTGCATGACGAGATCCGCGGAGAAGCCGAGGCAGGCGAGATCCTTCAGCTCGTCGCGCGTCATCGGGCCGGTGGTGTCCTGACTGCCGACCGTCGTCATCTTCGGCTCGCAATAGGTGCCGGGGCGAATGCCCTTGCCTTCCGGCAGACCGCAGGCGCGGCCGACGATCTTCTGGGCGAGCGTGAAGCCCTTGCCGGTGTCGTGCGGCACGGCGGGCAGCCGGAACAGCGTCGATGCCGGAAGCCCGAGCGCCTCGCGCGCCTTCGCGGTGAGCCCGCGCCCGATGATGAGCGGGATGCGGCCGCCCGCGCGCACCTCGTCGAAGATCACGTCGGACTTCACCTTGAATTCCGCGATGACCTCGCCGCCTTTCAGCGCCTTGCCCTCATAGGGGCGAAGCTCGACCACGTCGCCCATGTCCATCTTCGACACGTCGAGTTCGATCGGCAGCGCGCCCGCATCTTCCATCGTGTTGTAGAAGATCGGCGCGATCTTCGTTCCGAGGCAGACGCCGCCGAAGCGCTTGTTCGGCACGTAGGGAATGTCTTCGCCCGTGAACCACAAGACCGAATTCGTCGCGGATTTGCGCGACGAACCGGTGCCGACCACATCGCCGACATACGCAACCGGGTTCCCCTTGGCGATGAGCGCCGCAAGCTGCTTGACGGGTCCGCGCGCGCCGGGTTCGTCCGGTTCGATGCCGGGGCGCGGGTTCTTCAGCATTGCGAGCGCGTGGAGGGGGATGTCGGGGCGAGTCGAGGCGTCGGGCGCGGGCGACAGGTCGTCCGTGTTCGTCTCGCCATTCACCTTGAACACGGTGACGGTGAGCGAGGCAGGCACTTCGGGGCGCGACGTGAACCACTCCGCGTCCGCCCAGCTCTGGATCACGACTTTCGCGTTGGCGTTGCCGCGATCCGCCCGCTCCTTCACGTCGTGGAAATAGTCGAACACGAGCAGCGTCTTCTTGAGGCCATCGGCGGCCACCGCGCCGACTTCGGCATCGTCGAGAAGCTCGATCAGAGGCTTGACGTTGAAGCCGCCGAGCATGGTTCCGAGAAGCTCAGTAGCCCGCGCGCGCGAAATAAGCGCGTTCGCTTCCTCGCCCCTCGCGATGGCGGAGAGGAACGCCGCCTTCACCTTCGCCGCATCGTCCACGCCCGCCGGGACGCGGTACGTTATGAGATCGAGAAGAAACGCTTCCTCGCCCGCAGGCGGATTGCGCAGCAGCGCGACGAGGTCTTCTGTCTGCTGGCGACTGAGCGGCAGCGCGGGAATGCCGAGCGCGGCGCGTTCGGCGGCGTGGGCACGGTAGGCTTCAAGCATGGTGTAGTCCTTGGAGGTCGGCGGCGGCGCGTTGTCTTTTTGAGGCAAGCGGCGTCATGAGGCAAGCGACACTGGAATCGTTTCAGGGTAGGCGAACCTGCCTTCCCTGAAACTCGCGTAAAAACAGACCGCGTGCGCATGTGCCGCTGTCTAGCGAAGGCTCTCCAGCGCCGCGTTCAAGGTCGCGCTCGGACGCATGGCGGCCGAGGCTTTCGCGAAGTCGGGGCGATAATAGCCGCCGAGATCGACCGGGCGCCCCTGCGCCGCGGCGAGTTCGCCCACGATCTTCGCTTCGTTCTCAGTCAGCGTCTCCGCGATCGGAGCGAACAGCGCCTGCAATTCCGCGTCCTTCGTCTGCTCGGCCAGCGCCTGCGCCCAGTAAAGCGCGAGATAGAAGTGGCTGCCGCGATTGTCGATGCCGCCGATCTTGCGTGCGGGGCCCTTGTCGTTCTCAAGAACCTTCGCGGTTGCCTTATCGAGCGTCTCCGCCAGAACTTCCGCCTTCTCGTTCCTGTAGGTCTGGCCGAGATGTTCGAGCGAGACGCCGAGCGCGAGATATTCGCCGAGCGAATCCCAGCGCAGATAGCCATCTTCCTGGAACTGCTGGATATGGCGCGGAGCAGAGCCGCCGGCGCCCGTTTCGAACAGCCCGCCGCCATCCATCAGCGGCACGATGGAGAGCATCTTCGCGGACGTGCCGAGTTCGAGGATGGGGAACAGGTCGGTCAGATAGTCGCGCAGCACGTTGCCGGTGACGGAAATCGTGTCCTCGCCCCTGCGGATGCGCGCGAGCGTGAAGCGCATCGCGTCGTCGGGCGAGAGGATGCGGATGTCGAGCCCGCCGGTGTTGTGGTCCTTGAGATAGCGCTCGACCTTCGCGATGACCTGCGCGTCGTGCCCGCGCTTCGGATCGAGCCAGAAGATCGCCGGCGTGCCGGTCGCGCGGGCGCGATTGACGGCGAGCTTCACCCAGTCCTGAATAGGCGCATCCTTCACCTGACACATGCGGAAGATGTCGCCGTGCTGCACTTCCTGTTCGAGGAGGACGTTGCCATCCTCGTCGATGGCGCGCACCTTGCCGTGGCCTTCGGTGATTTCGAAAGTCTTGTCGTGGCTGCCATATTCCTCGGCCTGCTGCGCCATGAGGCCGATATTCGACACGCTGCCCATGGTCTTCGGATCGAACTGGCCGTGTTCCTTGCAGTCGTCGATCATCACCTGATAGATCGTCGCGTAACAGCGGTCGGGGATCATCGCGAGCGTATCGGCGGTCTTGCCTTCCGCGTCCCACATCTTGCCGCCTTCGCGGATCATCGCGGGCATGGAGGCGTCAACGATCACGTCGTTCGGCACATGCAGGTTGGTGATGCCCTTGTCGGAATTCACCATCGCAAGCTGCGGACGCTTCGCATAAACGGCCTTGATATCGGCTTCGATCTCGGCGCGCTTGTCTTCCGGGAGCTTGCCCAGCTTCGCGTAGAGATCGCCGAGGCCGTTGTTCGGATTGACGCCGATGTCCTTGAAGGTTTCGGCGTGCTTGTCGAACACGTCCTTGAAGTAGACCGAAACCGCATGGCCGAACATGATCGGGTCCGACACCTTCATCATCGTGGCCTTGAGGTGCAGCGACAGCAGCACGCCCTCCGCCTTCGCCGCCTCGATGGCGTCCGCGTAGAAGGCGCGCAATGCGTCTCGGCTGATGAAGGCGGCGTCGACGATCTCGCCCGCCTTGTAGCGCACTTTCTGCTTCAGGACATGTGTGTGGCCATCCTCACCGAAGAACTCGATCATGAAGCTGCCATCGGTCGGCAGGGTGATGGACTTTTCGCTGCCGTAGAAGTCGCCGCCCGCCATATGCGCAACGTTCGTCTTCGAACTGGCCTTCCACGCCCCCATCTTGTGCGGATGGTTCTTCGCGTATTGCTTCACCGATGGAGCGGAGCGGCGATCAGAATTGCCTTCGCGCAGAACGGGGTTCACGGCCGAGCCGAGCACCTTCGCATAGCGCGCCTTGATTTCTCTCTCCGCCTCGGTCTTCGGCTCCTCGGGATAATCGGGCAGATCGTAACCTTGTGCCTGAAGCTCCTTGATCGCCGCCTTGAGCTGCGGGAGCGAGGCCGAGATGTTCGGCAGCTTGATGATGTTCGCTTCCGGCTTTTTCGCGAGAGCGCCGAGTTCGGCGAGCGCGTCGGGCTGGCGCTGCGCGGGCGTCAGGTTCTCGGGGAACGTCGCGATGATGCGGCCCGCGAGCGAAATGTCCTTCTCGACGACCGAAACACCGGCTGTTTTCGTGAACGCCTGGACGATGGGCAGGAGCGAATAGCTCGCAAGCGCCGGGGATTCATCGGTCCTGGTCCAGACGATCGTCGGTGCTTCGTTGGTCATGCTGTCAACCTCAGTCAATGGTTCCGGCCAAGCTTAGCCGCTCCGCAGCCGAATATCACGAGACAACCCGTGGGGCCGAGACGGAAAGCCGAAAAATCATCTCGCCGCATGAACGTTTCCAAAGACGATGGCGGTTCGCCGCCATTCCGCTTGTGGCATTCTGTAGCGCGGGCACTCATCTGGGATGGTAATGAATCGCCGCGTTCCGACCGAATGTAGCATGATGTTGTCGCCCGCGACGACGTGAAATCGCGCAAGAAAGCTTCGCCCCGCGGCGCGCATTCTTGGCCTCAAGCGTGCGGTCACGAAAGACAAATGCTTGTGAGGCTCGCAATTGCACCCTGTCAGCCGATATGATAGGTTACATGTAACCGGACCATAGACATGCCGCTATCTCCAAAGCCTAGGTCGTCTCGCATCAAGGTGCGCGAACATCGCGCGCGACTGCGGGCGCTCGGCCTCAGACCGATACAGATCTGGGTTCCGGATACAAGGACGCCCACCTTCAAGAGAGAAGCTCACCGCCAGTCGGCGGTTGTTGCGCGAAGCGGCAGCGCGGCTGACGACCAGGCTTTCATCGATTCAGTTTCCGACTGGCCGAACGAATGAGGCGCGGGGAAATCTGGACCGTGTCGGGCGGTAAGGATTACGCGGGCAAGCCCCGCCCCGCCGTCATCATTCAGGAAGACGCTTTCGACGCCACGGATTCAATAACGATCTGCGCCTTCACCTCCGACGAAACCGAAGCACCGTTGTTCCGGCTGCCGGTCGAGCCAGACAAGATGAACGGCCTCAGGCAGAGCTGCCGCCTCATGGTCGACAAGATTACGACGATTTCGAAATCGAAGCTTGGCGTGCGTATAGGACACCTCGCCGACGAGGACATTCTCCGTCTCAACCGCGCGATTCTGGTCTTTCTCGGCTTGACCGCTGCTCACAGGACAGCGCGCTCCGGTCATTGAACCGCGCGTCCCGCTTGCGACGTGTCGGGAATCCGACAAACCGCATCTTCGATCCGCTCTAGATTTGATATTTATCAAGCCATGCAGCCACTTGCCGCATTGGCACGGGCGTTGCTTCTGCCTTGAGCGAATGCAGGTTCAAGCAGAAAGGCTCCGCCGCATGATCTACCTTACGGAAGCCGCAGCAAACGCCGTTCGCACCGCCATCCAGGGCGCGAACACGCCGATCGAAGGGTTGCGCCTCGCCGTGGACGCAGGGGGATGCGCGGGCTTCAAATATCTGATGGGGCTCGTGGCCGATCCGAACCCCGACGACATCGTCGTTGAAGAGCGTGGCGTAAAACTCTTCGTGGATCGCGACAGCGTCGGGATGCTCGAAGGCACCACCGTCGATTTCGTGACCAGCGTGCAAAGCTCGGGCTTCACCTTCGACAATCCGAAGGCGACGTCGAGCTGTTCCTGCGGTAAATCGTTCGGCTGACAGAGGGAAAACAAACAATGTTCGAAGTCTTGGAACGCGCCGAAACCGTCGAGTGCGATGCCCCCGTGGAAACGGCCGAAGAAACGAAACTGCGCATCATCCGCGAAACCATCGAAGAACTGCGCCCGCACCTGAAGCGCGACGGCGGCGACTGCGAGCTTCTCGAAGTCTCGGGCAATTTCGTGAAAGTACGCATGACAGGCGCTTGCGTCGGCTGTCAGCTTGCGTCGGTCACCGTGCACGGCATCCAGGCCAAGATCATCGCGAAGCTTGGCTATCCGGTGCGGCTCATTCCCGCGATGGGTGCCCACTAAAACCGAAAGAAGGGACTTATGCATCCGGTCTATCTGGACAACAACGCCACCACCCGGCTCGATCCGGCTGTGCTGGCTGAGATGCTTCCCTTCTTTACCGAGCATTTCGGCAACGCGTCTTCCATCCACGGCTTCGGCAAGGAAGTGGGCGCGGCGATCAATCGGGCGCGCGAGCAGGTGCGCGCTCTGATCGGCGCTGCCCAAAGCCACGAGATCGTCTTCACCTCGGGCGGCACCGAATCGGACAATACGGCGCTTCTGTCAGCGCTCGAAACGCAGAGCGGCCGCAACGAGATCGTGACATCTGCCGTCGAGCATCCGGCGATCCTCGCGCTTGTGCAGCATCTCCAGCGCCATCGCGGCATCGTGGTGCACATGATCGGCGTCGACGGGAAGGGCCGTCTCGATATCGACGCCTATCGCGCCGCGCTCGGGCGGAAAACGGCCATAGCCTCGATCATGTGGGCGAACAACGAAACCGGTGCCATCTTCCCCGTAGCGGAGCTTGCGCGGCTCGCACACGAAGCGGGCGCGCTGTTTCACACGGACGCGGTTCAGGCCGCCGGACGCATCCCGATCGACGTGAAGGCCGCCGATGTCGATATGCTTTCACTGTCGTCGCACAAGTTTCACGGGCCGAAAGGGATCGGCGCGCTTTACGTGAAAAAGGGCGTGGCCTTCCATCAACTCATCCGCGGCGGCAAGCAGGAGCGTGGACGGCGCGCGGGGACCGAGAATGCGCCGGGCATCGTCGGGCTCGGCAAGGCTGCGGACCTCGCGCTGA
Organism: Rhodomicrobium sp.; assembly: GCF_047605405.1. NCBI lineage: Bacteria > Pseudomonadati > Pseudomonadota > Alphaproteobacteria > Hyphomicrobiales > Hyphomicrobiaceae > Rhodomicrobium > Rhodomicrobium sp. The sequence goes on from NZ_JASGFR010000010.1 coordinate 27,871, forward strand.
AGCGTTTGCTGACCGGCGAAGGCGATCGCGTAAGGCAGCTTCGCGACAGCTTCGAGCGCGCGGCACTTGGTCGCATAGATGCGACGTTTATTGCGGGCGATACCGAGAATCGACTTCCGAACACGTCGAATATCGTGTTTGATCGCGCCGAGGGTGAAGTGATCCTTCTGGAACTCGATAAGGCTGGAATAGCAGCGTCGTCCGGTTCCGCTTGTGCTGCCGGCTCTACGGAGCCATCTCATGTCCTGCGGGCCATGAAGGTGCCTTACGCCGCCGCTTTGGGGGCGGTTCGCTTTTCGTTTTCGCATACCAGCGGGGCAGAGGACGTCGCTCGTGTTCTTGCAATATTGCCCGCGATAGTGGAAAAAGCGCGTGAAGCCTCAGGCTTTGCTGCGATGGACGAGACGGCGCAAGCAGGGCTTGGCGCCAGGTTTCGATAGGGGAGGGTGCGGTGTATCTGCCGGAAGAAGCGCGGGTTACGGACAGCAGGGACGCGACCTGCCGTATCGAAGCGAAACTTCGCGATGCGGGCCTGCGCCCCACGCGGCAGCGAATTGATCTCGCCAAGCTCCTGTTCAAGGAGAGAGATCGCCACGTGACAGCGGAGGAACTGCACGCGGAAGCCGTCGCCAACAAGATGGCGGTGTCGCTTGCCACCGTTTACAACACGCTGAAACAGCTCACCGAATGCGGGCTGCTGCGTGAAGTCGCGATCGAAGGGTCGAAGAACTATTTCCACACCAAGATTTCAGACCATCAGCACTTCTACTTCGAGGAGGAAGGCCGCCTCGTCGACCTTGAGCCCGACAACGAAGTGACCGTGACGGTTCCCAAGTTGCCGGAAGGCATGAAGGTCGCCCGTATAGACGTGCTGATCCGGCTCGTGAAGGCGCGCTAGTAGTCCGTTTCCGACATTTGCATCCGTTTGCAGCACGCTTGCGAGCAAATGTCGGGATCGAAAGGACCACGAGCATCATCATGAATTGAGTGGAGCTTTTTGAATTTGACATTTGAGCGAGAGCTCGCAGCCACTGGGACTCAAATGTCAAAACCGCTCCACTAGTCCTGACCGCGCGTCAGCATATCCACCAGCGCGGGCGGCAGGCGCAGCACGCGCCCGGTCATCGACAGCAGCACGCATTGCACTTCAAGTTCGAACACGCGCTCGCTTCCGCGCACGATGTGCTGCGTGAGCGAGATGGTCGCCTTGGTGAAGGAGCCGTAGGCCGTGTGCACCTCAAGCTCGTCGTCGATGCGGGCTGCGCGCAGGAATTCGGCCTTGAGACGGCGCACGGCGAACACCGACGGTTCGCCCGTCAGCGAGCCGTCCGCCAGCTTGTTGTGATGCACGCCGAGAAGGCGCAGGAAGTCGGAGCGGCCGCGCTCGCACCAGCGCAAGTAGCTCGCATGATAGGATGCGCCGGAAAAATCCGTGTCCTCGAAATAGACGCGCACCGGCAGCACGTGGCCGTCGGCCAGCACGCGGCCCGAAAGATCGGGCCAGGCCGAGCCCGGCGATGAAGCATCCGTCATGCGGCCCCCGCAACCGCGACCGCCGCGACCACGGCGCGTGCCGCTGCCCAAACGCTTCCCCGAAGTCCGTACACCGCCGTCTCCATCGCAGAACGGGCCTGCTCGCCCCCAATGGGCCACCTCCACAAAAAGTAAGGCGGGTCCATGGCAGAACCCGCCTTGCGACAAAATTTCGAGGAACCTGCTCAGGCCGCGCTTCGATTGATGCCACCCATGGCCATCTTGTTCAGGAGCGCATCCGTCTCCTTCTCTTCCTTCAGGGTCTGCTGGAGCAGCTTTGCCGCCTCGGGCATGCCAAGCTGCTCGGCCCACGCACACAAGGTTCCATATCGGGCGATCTCGTAATGCTCGACGGCCTGCGCAGCCGCGATCAGACCGGCGTCCATCACTTCTCCCGGTTCGGTCTCGCTCATGACTTCCTGGCCTTCTTCGACAAGCCCTTCGATTGCTTCGCAGGTCTTCCCGCGCGCGGACTTGTCGAGCATTTCGAACACCTGCTGCAGCCGCTCCACTTGCCCCTGCGTCTGGTCGAGGTGAAGCTGGAAGGCCTTCTTGAGTTCCGGCGTGGTGGCGTTTTTTGCCATCTTTGGGAGCGCTTTCAGGATCTGCTTTTCGCCGTGATAGATGTCCTGAAGCGTTGCGTAGAACAGTTCGTTCAGGTTTTTCGCCATCGGCATGACGGGATGTCCTTTTTCTAGGTGAATATTTCTCGGTTCCGGCTGCTGTTACGAAAAGAGAGGGCTATCAAGCCCCCTCTCCCGCCGATCATTGTCGTCTTTCGCCCATCATGCCGCTTCCTGAACCCTGGCGCTGGAAATTGGGCGCGTTGTTCAGGTCGTCCTTCGTCATGTTGATGGTGACGCGGTCTGGCGTGATGCCGCCGTTCTGCCGCAGATGGTTGTAATCCACCGCGACGTTTTTCTCGCCGAGGCCAAGGAAGCCCCCGACTCCGACCACGACCGCCGCGATGCGACCATCCTTGTCGATCACGAGATCATTCAGGTCGCCGATAGATTCACCATTGGAATTGTAGACACGCTTGTTCCAGAGATTGCCAACGAGCCACTGATCGGCACCTTGCGTCTGGCGGAAGCGCTCCGACGCGCCTGGCGCGCCCATGCCGCTTCGAATCGTATCGCGGACCTGGCCCTCTGTGCCCATCTGACTCTGATTTGTCTGTGCCATTCGGTCACGGCTGGCGCGGTTCGACTCTTCCGCGCGCATGGCGGCGGGATCTCCGGGGCCGCGCGTCCCGAGGCTGGACCCCGCATTGCCGGGGGGCGACGACTGCTGAACCTGCGGGGTTTGCTGAGCCTGAGCGGCGGTTGCAAGCAAGAGCACCGCAGCAGCCGCCGTGGTCATACACTTCATGGTCGTGTCCTCCGTTTGATGATGGTCCTTCTCAAACGCTCATTACGCCGTGAAGTTCCTGCCTGTGGAAAGGAACGGCGGTTTGCAGCCGAGTGTTCTACTGACCTGTCAAGCAATAGGAGGTAGAAAAATGAAGGGGGTTATGCTTTGGGCGATCGGAATCCCGATCCCGCTTATCATACTCGGCTATATCTTCGGATGGCTGTAAGCTTCTTGAGCGTGGCTTATGCTATCGAAGTGTCCAATTATATTCGCAGAACATCTGACACGCGTCGCTCGCGAGGGCCTCGAACGACGCGTGCCCGGACGGCTTTTTCGCTGTTAACGCGGGGCAATTTCGTTGCTAAGAAGCGTGCATGAACGTTCTTCTCATTGGCGGCGGTGGCCGCGAACATGCGCTGGCGTGGAAGCTCAGGCAGAGCCCGGCGCTCGGCACGCTTTATTGCTCGCCCGGCAACGCGGGGATCGCGCAAATCGCGGAGCAGGGGCCGACGAACCCTGACGATTTCGCGCAGGTCGCCGAATTCTGCCGTGAGGCGGCCATCGGCCTTGTGGTCGTCGGCCCGGAAGCGCCTTTGGTGGCGGGGCTCGCGGATTATCTCCGCGCCGCCGGATTACCGGTTTTCGGCCCGTCCGCAGCCGCCGCGCAGCTTGAGGCGTCGAAATCCTTCACCAAGGCCGTTTGCGACGAGCGCACCATTCCGACAGCCGCCTACGGCCATTTCGTGAGCCGCGAGGAAGCGATGGCGTATGCGCGCGCAAAGGGTGCGTCGCTCGTCGTGAAGGCGGACGGGCTTGCGGCCGGCAAGGGCGTGACCGTATGCGAGACGCTCGCCGAGGCCGAAGCCGCTATCGCGTCTTGTTTTGACGGCGCATTCGGCGAGGGCGGTTCGTCCGTCGTCATCGAGGAAAAACTTGTCGGCGAGGAAGCGAGCTTTTTCGCGATCTGCGACGGCACGCGCGCCGTGCCGTTCGGGAGCGGCAAGGACCACAAGCGCGCATTCGACGGCGACGAGGGTCCGAACACCGGCGGCATGGGCGTGATCTCGCCCGCGCCGCAGATGACGCCTGCGCTCGAAGAGCGCGTCATGCGCGAGATCGTGACCCCGACGCTCGAAGCGATGGCTGCGCACGGGACGCCGTTTCAGGGGGTGCTCTACGCCGGGCTGATGGTCACGGCGGATGGCCCAAAGCTCATCGAATACAATGTCCGCTTCGGCGATCCCGAATGTCAGGTGCTGATGCTTCGGCTGAAGTCCGATCTCCTGCCGTTGCTCCATGCCGCTGCGAAGGGCGATCTTTCCGGCGTGGCGCCGGAATGGAGCGACGACACGGCCGTCACCGTCGTGCTGGCCGCAAAAGGCTACCCCGGCGATTACGGGAAGGGCAGCGTCATTCGCGGGCTGGACGCGGCGGCCGCGCTTCCGGGCGTGACCGTGTTCCACGCCGGGACGAAGCGCGGGAACGATGGCAAGGTTCTCGCCAATGGCGGGCGCGTGCTCAATGTGAGTGCGGTAGGCCGCGATGTCGCGGAAGCGCGCGCTCGCGCCTATGCCGCCGTCGACGCCATCGATTGGCCGGAGGGGTTCTGCCGCCGGGACATCGCTTTGCGGTAGGATAAGGCGAAAGCCGGCATCATCGGACGGCATCGCCTCCGCCTGGGCTTTTCCGCCTGGAGGCTTTTCCGTCTGGCCCCGCCCACAGGCGGGAAGAGTTTTCCCCGCAAATGCCGCTGGATTGCCTTATATTCGTAAGCGACTTGAATCTCGATCCGCTTTCGCGGCCAATGGTTCCGCCGCCGGAGACGATTCGGCCATTACGGCCGTTTGCGGGAGAAGGGAGGGGCGAGGCTTATGACAAAACCGGGCTTCATCCACCTTCACGTTCATTCGGCCTATTCGCTGCTCGAAGGTGCGTTGCCGGTCAAGGCGCTCATCAAGGCCGCGGCCGCCGATAACCAGCCGGCGCTTGCGATCACCGACCGCAACAATCTTTTCGGCGCGCTCGAATTCTCCGAATACATGGCGGGGGAAGGCATCCAGCCGATCATCGGCTGCGCGCTGACGCTCGCCTTCCCCGCGCCCGCCGACGAGACGCCGCGCCCCGGTGCGCGCCCCGCCGCGAACACGGGCACTGTCGTTGTGCTCGCGAAGGACGCGGAGGGCTACGTCAACCTCATGCGTTTGTCCAGCCAGGCGTTTCTCGATTCCGGCGACGGCTCGAAGCCGCATGTCGAACTCGATTTTCTCGCGGAACACGCGCGCGGCCTCATCGCCCTGTCAGGCGGCCCCGACGGCCCGGCGGATCGCGCTTTCGCTGCCGGAAACACAGCCGTCGCGGAAGCGCGTCTTGCGGCGCTCGCGGAGTCGTTCGGCGACCGTTTCTATGTCGAAATCCAGCGCCACGGGCTCGCCCGCGAGCGCGCGGTGGAGCCGCAGCTCCTGCGCTGGGCCTATGATAATGGCGTGCCGCTCGTCGCCACCAATGAAGCCTATTTCCCGAAGCGCGCGGTTTTCGAGGCACACGACGCGCTGCTTTGCATTGCCGAGGGGCGCTACGTCGCCGAAGACGATCGCCGCCGCCTCTCGCCCGATCACTGGCTGAAGCCGCAAGCCGACATGGTGAAGCTGTTCGCGGACCTGCCCGAGGCGGTCGCGAACACCATCGAGATTGCGCAGCGCTGCGCCTTTCGCCCGCGCCCGAGAAAGCCGATCCTGCCGCAATTCGTGGTCGGCAGCGAGGACACGCACGAGGCAGAAGCCGCGGAGCTTCGCAAGCAGGCGCAGGAGGGGCTCGCGCGCCGCCTCGCCGTCATCCCGGAAAACCAGCGCGCGGCGAGCGTCGAGGATTACGAGAAGCGCCTCGAATTCGAACTCGACGTCATCACGCGCATGAAGTTTCCCGGCTACTTCCTGATCGTGTCCGACTTCATCAAATGGGCGAAGGCGCACGGCATCCCCGTTGGGCCGGGCCGCGGCTCGGGCGCGGGCTCGGTCGTCGCGTGGTCGCTCACCATCACCGATCTCGACCCGATCCGCTTCGGCCTCCTGTTCGAGCGCTTCCTCAACCCGGAACGCGTGTCGATGCCGGACTTCGACATCGACTTCTGCCAGGATCGCCGCGACGAGGTGATCCAGTATGTGCGCGGGAAATACGGAGCGAACCGCGTCGCGCAGATCATCACCTATGGAAAGCTTCAGGCGCGCGCGGTGCTTCGCGACGTGGGCCGCGTGCTGCAAATGCCCTACGGGCAGGTGGACCGGCTCTGCAAGCTCGTGCCGAACAACCCGGCAAACCCGGTCACGCTCGCGGAGGCCATCGAGGGCGAGCCGAAGCTTCAGGAAGCGCGAGACGGCGAGGAAATCGTCGCCCAGCTTCTCGACACCGCGCAGAAGCTCGAAGGGCTCTATCGCCACGCATCGACGCACGCGGCGGGCGTGGTGATCGGCGACCGCGACCTCGTGGAGCTTGTGCCGCTTTATCGCGATCCGAAGTCCGACATGCTCGTCACCCAGTTCAACATGAAGTGGGTGGAGCAGGCGGGGCTTGTGAAGTTCGACTTCCTCGGCCTGAAGACGCTGACCGTCCTGCAGAAGGCGTGCGCGCTGCTGGAGAAGGCGGGCAGACCCATCGACCTCGGCCATCTGCCGCTCGACGACCGGCCGACCTATGAAATGCTGGCGAAAGGCGATACGGGCGGCGTGTTCCAGCTCGAAAGTACGGGAATGCGGGAGGCACTGCGCAAGCTGAAGCCCGACCGCTTCGGCGACATCATCGCCATGGTGGCGCTCTACCGCCCCGGCCCGATGGACAACATCGAGACCTACGTCAACCGCAAGCACGGCATCGAGGTGCCGGACTATCTGCATCCGCTCGCGCAGCCCATCCTCGAAGAGACCTACGGCGTCATCATCTATCAGGAACAGGTGATGCAGCTCGCGCAGGTGCTGTCGGGCTACAGCCTTGGCGAAGCCGACCTGCTCCGCCGCGCCATGGGCAAGAAGATCAAGGCGGAGATGGACGCGCAGGGCGCGCGCTTCGTGAAGGGCGCGCTGGAGAAGGACATTCCCGAGGCCCGCGCACGCTACATCTTCGAGCTTGTGGCGAAGTTCGCGGGCTACGGCTTCAACAAGAGCCATGCCGCCGCTTATGCGCTGATCGCCTATCAGACGGCTTACCTGAAGGCGAACCACCCGCAGGAGTTCATCGCCGCGTCGATGACGCTCGACATGGCGAACACGGACAAGCTCTACGGCTTCACGCGCGAGGCCCGGCAAAACGGTCTTGCGATCCTGCCGCCCTCGGTCAACAGGTCGGCGGTCGAGTTCGAACCCGAGGGCGACGGCGCCATTCGCTACGCTCTCGCCGCCCTCAAGAATATGGGGCACGCAGCCGCAGCGCACATCGTGGAGGAGCGCGGCGACAAGCCATTTCTCGATCTCGCCGACTTCATGCTCCGCATCAACCCGAAGTCGGTGAACAAGCGCGCCATCGAGACGCTGAACGCGGCGGGCGCTTTTTCGGACATGGAGCCGAACCGCGCGAAGGTGGCGAAGAACCTCGACCGGCTCGTGGAGTTTGGCGCAAAGGCCGCCGAGGATCGCGCGCGCGGGCAGGTGGACATGTTCGGCGGCGGGATCGCGGGCGGCCCCGCGCCGCGCCTCGACCTCGCGGACGCGCCCGAATGGAGCCTCGTCGAAAAGCTCGAAAACGAGCTTGGCGCGGCGGGCTTCTACCTCTCCGGCCACCCGCTCGACGATTTCACCGACCAGCTCGCCCGCATGAACGTGCTGAAATGGAGCGATTTCTCGGCGCGCGTGCAGGCGCATGGCCGCGCGGAGTCGCGGCTTGCGGCAACCGTCACCTATCGGCAGGACCGCAAGGCCAAGTCCGGCAACCGCTTCGCGTTTGCGGGCTTCTCCGATCCGACCGGCCAATTCGAAGCCGTCATTTTCTCCGACACGCTGAATGTGGCGGGCGACAAGCTCGAAGCGGGCAAGAACGTGCTCGTCCATGTGGAGGGCGAGGCCGACGGCGAGGCGATCAAGGTGCGCGTGCAGGCCGTGCAGGCGCTTGACGACGTGCTCGGCAAGACCACGAAGCAGCTTTCCATCACCGCCACGGAGCGCCTGCAGGTGGCCGAACTCGTGAAGCATCTCGGCCGCGAGGGCGGCATCCAGGTGAACCTCGTGGTGCAGATCCCCGAGGCGCAAAAGGCCGTGGAGTTCAAGCTCGGCGACAATTTCTCGATTTCCGCGCGCCAGCTCGCCACGCTGAAGACGCTGCCGGGCGTGTTGCAGGTGGGGTAACGGGGGCGCCAAGCCGCGTCGCATCAACCCCGCTCTTGCAAATCGCGCCGTCGCCCCCTATACAAAGCGCATCTCGCACGCGGGGATCATGTCAGGGCCGTTCAAGCGGCCCTTTTTGGCATTCCGGTGATGGCATCGCCATCCACACGCCCCGCGGAGGCTCAACCGGACGAAGGACATACCATGACGCTTCCCCAATTCACGATGCGCCAGCTCCTCGAAGCTGGCGTGCATTTCGGCCACCAGACGCACCGCTGGAACCCGAAAATGTCGGACTACCTGTTCGGCACGCGCAACAAGATCCACATCATCGACCTGTCGAAGACCGTGCCGCTGCTGCATCAGGCAGTCGTCGCGGCGAGCGACGTGGTGGCCCAGGGCGGGCGTATCCTGTTCGTCGGCACGAAGCGGCAGGCGTCGGACGCCGTCGCGGACGCGGCGAAGCGCAGCGCGCAATATTACGTCAATCACCGCTGGCTCGGCGGCATGCTGACCAACTGGAAGACGATCACGAATTCGATCAAGCGGCTTCGCTATCTCGACGATCTCGTGTCGGGCGAAGGTCAGGGCTTCACCAAGAAGGAGCTTCTGAACCTCACGCGCGAGCGCGACAGGCTTGAGCAGGAACTCGGCGGCATCAAGGACATGGGCGGCGTGCCCGATCTTCTGTTCGTCATCGACACGAACAAGGAATCGATCGCGATCCAGGAAGCGAAGAAGCTCAAGATCCCGGTCATCGCGGTGATCGACTCGAACTCGAACCCGGACGGCGTCACCTATCCGATCCCGGGCAACGACGACGCGGGCCGCGCCATCACGCTGTATTGCGATCTGATTTCGCGCGCGGCGATCGACGGCATCGAGCGCGCTCAGGGCGTGTCGGGCATCGACATCGGCGAAGCAGAAGACGTCGCCGAAGTGGCGCTTGACGAAGTGCCCGCGACGAACGGCAAGAACGGCGCGCATGCGACCGTCGCCAAGAAGGAAGACGACGCGGAAACCACGCTTGAAGGTCTGGCCGAGCCGCAGGGTGAGAAGGACGACCTCAAGAAGGTGCGCGGCATCACCAAGGCGCACGAGAAGAAGCTCAACGAGCGCGGCATCTTCCATTTCTGGCAGGTTGCGGCGTTCACGCAGGACAATCTGGACGAGATCGACCGCCTGCTGCATGGCAACGGCCAGATCGCGAAGGGCGATTGGGTCGATCAGGCGCGCGAACTGACGAGCTAGGACATTAAGCCGGAGCGCGCGCGAGCGCGCTCCGGCTCAACGAAACGAGGTAGAGAATGGCTGCGATTACTGCCGCATTGGTGAAGGATCTTCGCGAGAAGACCGGCGCGGGTATGATGGACTGCAAGACGGCGCTTTCGGAATCGAACGGCGACATGGAAGCAGCCGTCGATTGGCTTCGCGCGAAAGGTCTGTCCAAGGCCGCGAAGAAGGCGGACCGTGTGGCTGCCGAGGGTCTGATCGGCGTGGCGTCCGACGCAAAGTCCGGCGCCCTGGTCGAAGTCAACTCCGAAACCGACTTCGTGGCCCGCAATCCCGAGTTCCAGAAGGTCGTGGCCGAAGTGGGCAAGCTCGCGCTCAAGGCCGGCGGCGATGTCGAGAAGCTCGCCGCTGCCATCTATCCGGGCAAGACGGCTTCCGTCACAGACCATCTCAAGGAACTCGTGGCCACCATCGGCGAGAACATCTCGCTGCGCCGCACGGCTGCGTTGTCGGTGAACGATGGCGTGGTTGCGACCTACGTCCACAATCAGGCGGCTCCGGGCCTCGGCAAGATCGGCGTGCTCGTCGCGCTCGAATCGACGGGCAACGCGGAGAAGCTCGCCGAGATCGGCCGTCAGATCGCGATGCATGTCGCGGCGACGAACCCGCTCGCGCTGAAGGATGAGGAAGTCGATCCGGAAGTGGTGGAGCGCGAGCGCGCGATCTTCACCGAGCAGGCGAGGGAAAGCGGCAAGCCCGAGAAGGTCATCGCGCAGATGATCGAAGGACGCATCCGCAAGTTCTATCAGGAGGTCGTTCTCCTGAAGCAGGCTTTCGTGATCAATCCCGACCTCACCGTTGAGAAGGCGGTGAAGGAAGCCGAGAAGGAAGCGGGAGCGCCGATCACGGTTGCGGGCTTCGTTCGCTTCGAACTCGGCGAGGGCATCGTCACCGAGAAGGGCGACTTCGCGGCGGAAGTGGCGGCGGCCGCTGCAAACCAATAACGGCAGACCGATATGGCGGGCGGCAACTCTGCCGTCCGTACTTCCCGCAGCCTCAAGGAAAAGCCCATGGCGCACCTTCCTTTCACCCGCCCGCTCATCAAGATTTCGGGCGAGGCGCTTATGGGCGGCGGACATTACGGCATCGACCCGCAGGCGCTCGACGCTATTGCGCGCGATATCGCCGAGGTGGCCAAGAGCGGCAAGCGCATCGCGCTCGTCGTCGGCGGCGGAAATATCTATCGCGGCCTCGCGGGCTCCGCGAAAGGCATCGACCGCGTGAAGGCCGACTTCATGGGCATGCTCGCCACGGTCATGAACGGCGTCGCTTTGCAGCAGACGCTGGTGCGCATCGGGCAGCCCGCCACGATCTACTCCGGGCTTCCGGTGCCAACGATCTGCGCGACCTTTTCACGCGATGAGGCGCTCGCCGATCTTGAGGCGGGCAAGGTCGTTGTGCTCGCGGGCGGCACTGGAAATCCGTATTTCACGACCGACACGACGGCAGCGCTTCGCGCCGCCGAACTCGATTGCGATTCGCTGCTCAAGGCGACGCAGGTGGACGGCATCTATTCCGCCGATCCGAAGAAAGACCCGCATGCCGAACGCTACGACCGGCTGACCTTTTCGGACGTCTTGGCCCGGGATCTCAAGGTGATGGACGCAGCGGCGATCGCGCTTGCCCGCGACAACGCGATTCCCGTCGTGGTATTCTCGCTTCACGAACAAGGCGCAATCGGCAAGGTAATGCGCGGTGAGGCCCTTTGCAGCGTTGTCGGAACCGACGCGGACGCATAAATCAGGGCCTAAAGAAACACAGCCTCAAGACTCGAAGGGGATGGAAATGGCTACCGGCAATTTCGACATCAAGGAAATCGAGAAGCGCATGAAGAGCTCGGTCGCTTCGCTGAAAAGCGAATTCGGCGGCCTTCGTACGGGGCGCGCGAGCACGACGCTGCTCGATCCGATCATGGTTCAGACGTCTTACGGCGCAAAGATGCCCATCCAGCAGGTGGCTGCGGTCAACGCGCCGGAACCGCGCCTCATCACGGTGCAGGTATGGGACAAGAGCAACCTTCACGGTGTGGAGAAGGCAATCCGCGAGTCGAACCTCGGCCTCAATCCCGTCGTCGACGGGCTGACGCTGCGCCTCCCGATCCCGGAGCTGAACCAGGAGCGCCGCCAGGAGCTCGTGAAGATCGCGAAGAAGTATGCCGAGACGACACGCGTTGCCGTGCGCAACGTCCGCAAGGATGGCATGGACCAGATCAAGAAGCTCGAAAAAGACGGCAAGATCAGCGAAGACGAGAGCGGCAAGTCTTCCGCCAAGGTGCAGGATCTGACCGACAAGACCATCAAGGAAATCGATGCATTGCTCGCCACCAAAGAGCAGGAAATCTTGCAGGTTTGAGGTTCGTCGATTCAGCCCGGCGCAGGTTCCGGCGCGTAACCTCCGGTGCCCGTCGACGGAGCCTGAAGCGCAAGAGCCTGTCGGGTTTAGCGGCAAATTGCCTCGGTAATCATGGGTGCTCGAAGTGAGATTGCGTGAACAGGCTCTGACCGACGGAAACGAGCGCCCGTCTCCGAAGCATATCGCCATCATCATGGATGGAAACGGCCGGTGGGCGGCTCAGCGCGGTCTGCCGCGTTCCGAGGGGCATCGCCGAGGGGTGGAAAGCACGCGCGAATGCGTGCGCGCGGCTGCCGAACTCGGGATTTCCTATCTGACGCTGTTCAGCTTTTCGTCGGAGAACTGGAAGCGCCCGCCGCTGGAAGTGACCTACCTCATGGGGCTTCTGCGCCGGTTCATCCGCCGCGATCTCGCGGAAATCCACCAGAACAACATCAAGATACGCGTCATCGGCTCGGAGGAAGGTGTGCCGCCCGACCTCTACGCCATGTTCCGCGACGCAATGGCGCTGACATCCGGCAACACCGGGATGGAACTCATCATCGCCTTCAATTACGGCGCGCGCGATGAGATCGTGCGTGCGGCGAAGCGTCTCGCGGAGCAGGCCAAGGCCGGCGAAATCGACCCCGCCGATATCACGCAGGAGATGTTAGCCAAACAGTTCGATACCGCCGGAATCCCCGATCCCGATCTCCTGATCCGGACGAGCGGCGAACAGCGGATTTCAAACTTTCTCCTGTGGCAGTGTGCCTACTCCGAGTTTTTATTCGTTGATAATTTCTGGCCGGACTTTACAAGACAGACGTTAGAAAGCGCGATCGCGTCTTACCAGCAGCGTGAACGCCGTTTCGGCGGCCTTGCAGGATAGCGCCCTCGCGCACCTCGCAGCCGCCAGAACGGGCGAAGGATGATGGTCAAACCTCTCAGTTCAGAGCTGGTTCTCAGAATCAATTCGGCCTTGGTCATGGTCGTCCTGACCTTGGCGTTGACCTACGCCGGGACAACGACGTTTGCAGGGTTGATCCTCTTCGCGGCGACGTTGATGAGCTGGGAATGGGGCCGCGTCGTGCGCGGGTCCAACATCGATCGCATCTTCGTCATTCAGTCGGTAGCCATCATCGCCGCCGGCTACGCGACGCTGATCGGGGAGCGGGTGCTGGCCATAGCCATCATCGTTGCGGCAACCTGGATCGTTTTTCGCGTTCACAAGAACAGCGAACTCACGAGCGATCCCTGGTGGTCCGCGGCCGGTGTCTATTACGCGGGTTTTCCCGCCATCGCGCTCATCGCGATCCGGCAGGATCCGGATTACGGATTCCACGCCATCATCTATCTGTTTCTGGTCGTCTGGTCCGCGGATACGGGCGCCTTCTTCGTCGGCAGGTTTTTCGGCGGTCCGAAACTTGCGCCCAGTATCTCGCCCAACAAGACGTGGTCGGGCTTCATCGGCGGCGCTGTGACGGCCGGCGTTGCGGGCGTCCTCTTCGCGCTCTGGTTCGAGCATACATCCGTCGAGATCATGGCCGGGCTCAGCGTGGTGCTCGCGATCATCTCGATGGGCGGCGATCTCGGCGAGTCGTTCATCAAACGCGCCTTCGGCGTAAAGAATTCGAGCGGGTTGATCCCCGGGCATGGCGGCGTTCTCGACCGCCTGGACGGTCTTGTTTTCGCGGCGATGGGCGCTGGCCTTATCGCTGCGGCGGCCGATCCGTTGAAGCCGGGACGCGCGCTGTTGATCTGGTGAGGCATCAATGACCAAGAACGGGCAGGCACACAAATCGAATGGAGCGGGCGTCAGAAAGCGCGTCAGCGTGCTGGGCGCAACCGGCACCATCGGCGACAGCACCTGCGACCTCCTCGCGCAGAACCCCGACCAGTTCGAAGTCGTGGCGCTTTCGGCGAACCGCAACGCGAAGAAGCTGGCGAGCCTCGCCGTGCAGTTCAAGGCGAAGTTCGCGGCGATCGCCGATGAGAGCGCAGGCGCGGAACTGCGCGACCTGCTTGCCGGAACGGGGATCGAATGCGGCGCTGGCAAGTCGGCTGTGGTCGACGCTGGGGCGCGCGACGCCGATGTCGTCATGGCTTCCATCGTGGGCTATGCGGGCCTCGCGCCCACGCTGGCCGCTTTGAAACAAGGCAGGACGGTAGCGCTCGCCAACAAGGAATGTCTCGTCTGCGCCGGTGCCTACTTCATGAACGAGCGCGAGCGTTACGGGACAACGCTGCTTCCGGTCGATTCGGAACATTCGGCCGTATTTCAGTCGCTCGACGAACAGGATGGCCGCCACGTCGAAAAGATCGTGCTCACGGCTTCCGGCGGCCCGTTCCGCACCTGGACGAAGGAGCAGATCGCGGCGGCGCGCGTCGAGGATGCGCTGAAGCATCCGAACTGGACGATGGGACAGAAAATCACCATCGACAGCGCCACGCTCATGAACAAGGGGCTCGAAATCATCGAGGCGTTCCACCTTTTCAAGGTGCGCGCCGACCAGCTCGATGCCGTCGTGCATCCGCAGTCGATCATCCACGCGCTCGTCTACTACACCGATGGCTCCGTGATCGCGCAGGCGAGCCTGCCGGACATGCGCACGCCCATCGCGCTGAGCCTTGCCTGGCCGCAGCGGCTCAAGGCGGAGACCATCAAGCGGCTCGACCTCGCCGAAGCTGCCACGCTCACCTTCGAGAAGCCGGACGAAACACGCTTTCCGGCGCTTCGCCTCGCAAAAGAAGTGCTGAAGTCGGGCGGCAACACGCCGACCGTTCTCAATGCAGCCAATGAGGTGGCGGTGGAAGCCTTCCTCAACCGCCAGATTTCCTTCCCCGGCATCGCCGAGGCCGTCGAGCGCACGCTCGACAAGGCGGCATCCGCGCTTGCGGGCGTGCTGCCGGATAGTCTCGACGCCGTCACCCATATCGATGAGCGTGCCCGCGATATCGCCCGGTCGGCGCTCGGCGCCGTTCGCCCCGCCGTCACCGCCACGGAAGCGGCGGCTCCGCATATTTAAGCCGTCCATCGAGCACCTTATATGCCTTCTGTTCAAGCTGCAGGTCGCGGCAAGTTCCGGAAGCGATAAGGCAGCTCACGCGTCGTTTTTCGCCTCCTCGCTGTAAGGGCCCCTATGATTCTCTCGGATTTATCCTCGGCGTTCGGGCAGTTCTTCCTCTGGACGGTGCCGTTCCTTCTCGTGCTCGGCGTCGTTGTGATCATTCACGAACTGGGGCACTTTCTCGCGGCGCGGGCGCTCGGCGTGAAGGTGGAGACCTTCTCGGTCGGCTTCGGCCCCGAGATTGCGGGCTTCGTCGATAGAAGCGGGATTCGCTGGCGGCTCGCCTGGGTTCCGCTCGGCGGATATGTGAAGTTCAAGGGCGATGAAAACGCGTCGAGCGTCGCCTCGGCCGAAGATATCGCGAAGCTGACGCCGGAAGAGCGCAAGGGCAACTTCCACACCGCAGACCTCTGGCGGCGCACGCTCATTGTGCTCGCCGGACCCTTTGCGAATTTCGCGCTCGGCATCGCGATTTTCGCCGGTCTCGCGCTCGCGAACGGCATCAGCTACCAGGAAGCGCGAATCGTTTGCGTCGAGCCGAACACGCCTGCCGCGAAGGCGGGCCTCGAAGCAGGGGACAAGATCCTTTCGATCGGCGGACGCCCGGTGAAAAGTTTCGAGGATTTCAGCTATTACGTGAAGCTGAATGCAAGGTCGCCGCTCGACATAGAGGTGGAGCGCGGGGGCCGCGTCATGGCCCTTACAGCGATACCCGAGCTTACCGAAAACGACTGCGTCGGGCGGCTCGGCGTGTTGGGAGGATCGCGGCGCGAGGACTCCCGAGTCGAAAGTGTCGGCCTCGCGCAGTCGGTGGGCATCGGCGTGGAGCGCACATGGCGCATCATCGAGGGCCCGTTCCAGTTTTTTGGACAGCTTTTTAAGGGCAACGCCTGCGCGAGCACGCTCGGTGGTCCGGTGAAGATCGCGGAGGTCGCGAAAACCTTTGCCTCAGACAGCTTCGTCAATCTTATCCCGTTGATTGCGTTCATTTCCATCAGCGTCGGACTATTCAACCTGTTCCCGATCCCCGTGCTGGATGGCGGCCACCTTTTGTTCTATGGCGCGGAAGCCATACTCGGGCGCCCATTGAGCCAGAGGGCCCAGGAAATCGGTTTTCAATTTGGATTCACTTTGCTTATCATGTTAATGATTTTCGTGACGTGGAATAACATAGCCGACATCACACGCGGCCCAACGCCTGCACCGCAGGTGGAAAGCGTGTGCCGTCGTTAGCGTCTTCTTAAGGGAGTGGTGGGTCTGGCCGTTATGATGCCGGGGGGCAACAGACGGTTCGTAAACAGACTGATTGGTGGGGGACAAGCCACCGTGGCGTCACAAATTGCTAGTCTCTGGCAAATTGAACTGCTGTGGTGGGGATCCGGCGTAATAGGGGCAACAAAACAGATGCTTCGCTCGAGCATAATCCGTGGGGTCTGCATGACCCTCGTACTACTCGCGGCCGCGATGACGGTGACCGTCACGGCCGGCGCGATCTATTCAACGGAAGTGTTCGCCCAGGGAGGTGGCGTCGTCCGCGACATAAAGGTCGTGGGCAATCGCCGCATCGAGCCGGAAACCGTCAAGTCCTACCTGACCTTCACGGCGGGCCAGCGCTATGACGCTTACAAGGCCGACGAAAGCCTGCGCGCACTTTTTGCTACAGGTCTTTTTCAGGACGTCCGGATCACCCCTCAGGGGAGCTCGGTTGTTATCGCGGTTGTCGAAAACCCGCTGATCAATCGCGTCGCCTTCGAGGGTAACACCGAAGTCAAGAGCGACACGCTCACAGGCGAGGTGCAGCTCAAGGCCCGCACCATGTATACGCGGGCCAAGGTGCAGGCGGACGTTCAGCGCATTCTCGACGTCTATCGTCGTCAGGGCTATTACGCGACCCAGGTCGATGCGCAGATCATCGAACTCGACAACAACCGCATAGACCTCGTCTTCGAAATTCGCGAAGGGCCGGAGACGAAGGTCGTCGGCATCAACTTCATCGGCAATCAGTCGTTCTCCGACACGGAGCTTCGCGGCGTCATCACGACGACCGAGTCGAGCTTCCTCGACTTCCTGAAGCCGACTTCCGTGTATGATCCCGATCGCTTCAATCTCGATCGCGAGCTTCTGCGCCGCTACTACCTCAAGAACGGTTATGCCGATTTCCGTGTCGTCTCGGCCGTGGCTGACGTGGACCAGGAGGGGAAAGGCTTCTTCCTGACGTTCACCATCGACGAGGGGCAGCAATATTTCTTCGGCGGCGTGGACGTCGAATCCACACTCCCCGCTTTCGCCGTCGACACGGTTCGCGGCAATCTCCTGACCAAGCCGGGCGACGTTTATAACGCCGAGCTCGTGGACCGCACCGCCGAGCGTTTGACGGTCGCCGTCGCAGAGCAGGGATTCGCCTTCGGTCAGGTTCGCCCCCGTATCGACCGCGATCCGGTCAACCGCACCATCACCGTGACCTACGTGGTGGAGCAGGGTCCGCGCGTCTACATCGAGCGCATCAACGTCGTCGGCAACTACCGCACCGAAGATTACGTCATCCGGCGTGAGTTCCGCGTGGCTGAGGGCGACGCCTACAACAAGATCATGGTCGATCAGGCTCGCCAGCGTCTCCTCTCCCTTGGGTTCTTCAAGGATGTGAAGGTCAACCGCGAGCCGGGTTCCGCGCCGGATCGTGTGGTGCTGACGGTCGCGGTCGAAGAACAGTCCACCGGCGAGCTTTCCTTCGCGGCTGGTTACTCCTCGGCTGAAGGTATCCTCGGCGAGGTGTCCTATACCGAGCGCAACCTTCTCGGCACGGGGCAATATCTCCAGATCAAGGTCACGGGCAGCCAGGTCAGCGGCGGCGCGGAAGTGAGCTGGACGGAACCGCGCTTCCTTGATCGGAACCTCTCGTTCGGTCTCGACGCATTCGCGCGCAACTCGGACTACACCTCGTCCTCCTATACGGACGCGGGCTACGCGGATCTCAAGATCGGCGGCAGCGTGCGGTTCGGCTTCGCGCTCGTCGACAGCCTGTGGCTCAACACGAACTACACGCTCATGTCGGATGAAGTTTACGATGTGTCGGATGGCTCGTCGCTCGCCGTGAAGCAGATCGAAGGAACCTCGGTGATCTCGTCGGTCGGTTACTCGCTGATCTACGACACCCGCAACAACCGCAAGAACCCCTCGCGAGGCTTCTACTTCTCCTTCGCGCAGGATGTTGCCGGTGTGGGTGGCGACGTGAACTACATCCGCTCCGTCGCAGAGGGTCGTGGCTACTATCCGATCACAAAGCAGATCACCTTCGTCGGTCGCGCCATCGGCGGTAATATTACCGGCTGGGACGATCAGAACGTCCGCATCGTGGACAGCTTCTTCAAGGGTGGCGAGACGATCCGCGGCTTTGCGACGGCTGGTCTCGGTCCGCGTGATAAATATACCGACGACCCGGTCGGCGGTAAGAACTTCTGGGCGGCCACGGCCGAAGTCCGCTTCCCGCTGCCCTTCATTCCGGACGACCTCGGCTTCGGCGGTGCGGTGTTCGCGGATGCGGGCTCGGTCTGGGGGACGGATGCTGGCAAATTTGCTCAGTCCTATATCGCCAACCATCCGGGCAGTGCAGGCTCCTACACCGGGACCTTCGACTCCAACGATATCCGGGCATCGGTCGGCGCCTCGATCCTTTGGAACTCGCCGGTCGGTCCGCTTCGCGCAGACTTCGCCTACGCGCTCGCCAAGGCAAGCTACGACGAAACGCAGGTCTTCCGTTTCGGTGCGGCAACCAAGTTCTGATCGCGTCTTTCGGCCTCGCGCCTTGGACTTTACGATCGCCTTCAACGATGCTAAGCGGGCACATGCTCGCTTAGCATTTTAATTTTTTGGGCCAGGTTCATCATGGATCATCCGGGCTTCTGGGCTCCCGCCGGGCCATACACTCTCTCCGAACTCGTTGCCCATGCGGACGCGACGATTCCGGAAGCGTTCCTTTCGCGCGGCGCACTCAAGATCGTCGCGATCAGGACGCTCGACGAAGCCGGTCCCGACGACGTTTCATTCTTCGACAACCGGAAATATCTCGCGGCGCTCAAGGTCACCAAGGCTGCGGCCGTTTTCGTCTCGCGCGAGTCGGTCGCCAAGCTGCCCGACGGCGTCGTGCCGCTCGTTGCGCGCGATCCCTATCGCGCGTTCGCCCGCGCGCTCGAATTGTTCTTTCCCGACGCCGGAACCCCGAAAGTGGCTCCGGGCCCGTCGCTCGTCGACGAAACGGCACAGATCGAGGACGGCGCGATCGTCGAGCCCGGCGCGGTGATCGGCGCGGGAGCCTCGATTGGCCGGGGAACGCGCATCGCAGCGGGCGCGGTGATCGGCTACCGCGTCGCAATCGGCCGCGACGGCTTCATCGGCCCCGGTGCCTCGATCACGCACGCACTCATCGGCAATCGTGTCATCATTCATGCGGGCGTGCGCGTCGGTCAGGACGGCTTCGGCTTCGCCATGGGTCCCGGCGGCCATTACAAGGTGCGCCAGGTGGGCCGCGTCATCATCCAGGACGACGTGGAGATCGGCGCGAACAGCACCATTGATCGAGGCGCGCTGAGGGATACGATCATCGGCGAGGGAACGAAGATCGACAATCTCGTTCAGATCGCCCATAACGTCGTCATCGGGCGGCATTGCGTGATCGCCGCTCAGACCGGTATTTCCGGCAGCACCGTCCTCGAAGATTTCGTGGCGATGGGCGGCCAGTGTGGAACCGTCGGTCACATCAGGATCGGAGCAGCTGCCCAGATCGGCGCGCAGAGCGGCGTCGCGTCCGATATCCCTCGCGGCGAACGATGGGGAGGCTACCCGGCCAAACCCATCGTGGCATGGGCGCGTGAAGTGGCGCTCCTGAAGCGTCTTGCAAAGCGCAAAGGCGCCGATACCCCGGGCGACACCAACGATTAGAAGTCATGAGCATGACCAACACATCCGAACCTCAACTGGAAAGCGAAACCCGGCAAGAACGCAGGGAACTCGGGACGGCCGATATCACCCGCATCCTCCAGCTCCTGCCGCATCGCTATCCGTTCCTTCTCGTCGACCGCATCATCGAGATGGACGGCGATCGGTCAGCGATCGGCATCAAGAACGTGACGATCAATGAGCCGTTCTTTCAGGGGCATTTCCCGAATTTCCCGGTGATGCCCGGCGTGCTTCTGATCGAGGGCATGGCGCAGACGGCAGGGGCGCTTTGCATGGCGAGCCTGTCCGGCTTCGAGCCGCAACTCGTCTACTTCATGTCGATCGACGGTGCGCGCTTTCGCCGGCCGGTGCTCCCGGGCGATCAGGTCCATTTCCACATGACGAAGAAGCGTAACCGCGGGCGCGTCTGGCGGTTCGACGGCGAGGCGCGTGTGAACGGGCAACTCGTGGCCGAAGCCGAGATCAGCGCCATGATCGTCGATCCAAACGAGAAGAAGGGCGCTCAGAACGCGTAAGTTTTCATGACAGAGATGCTGGTGCATTCCTCGGCGGCAATCGATCCGCGCGCAACGCTTGAAGAAGGCGTCGACGTCGGGCCGTTCGCTGTGATCGGACCGAATGTCACCCTGCGCAAGAACGTCAAGGTCCATGCCCACGCGGTCATCACGGGCGTGACCGACATCGGCGAGGGATGCGAAATTCATCCCTTCGCGGTGCTGGGCGGCCCTCCGCAAGACGTCAAATACAAGGGTGAGCGCAGCGAACTTTTCGTAGGCGCGCACACGATCGTGCGCGAGCATGTCACCATGAACGGCGGGACGGCGGGCGGTGGACATGTCACGCGCGTCGGCAGCCACGGCCTGTTCCTCGCGGGAAGCCATGTCGCGCATGATTGTCAGGTCGGCAACCATGTCATTCTGGTGAACAACGCGACGCTCGCGGGCCACGTCGTTGTCGAAGACTATGCCATTCTCGGGGGACTTTCGGCCGTTCATCAATGGGTGCGGATCGGCGCCTACGGCTTTGTCGGCGGCATGTCGGGCGTGGAGGCGGATGTGATCCCCTTTGGCATGGTCCTCGGCAACCGGGCGGCGCTCGCAGGGCTCAATATTCTCGGTTTGAAGCGGCAAGGCTTTGAACGCGAGCAGATCCACTCGTTACGCAAGGCGTATCGGCTTCTCTTCTCGGCTGAGGGCACGCTTTCCGAGCGGCTTGACGACGTCGAGAAGATGTTTCAGGGCGATGTGGCCGTGGAACGCATCGTGTCGTTCATGCGGGCCAAGACGGATCGCTCGTTCTGCGTGCCACGCGCCCAGGCATGACGGTCCCGGCCGGGATTGGAGAGCAGGGTGCGAAGGGCGGCGCGGCTGGCGAAGGATCCCGCATCGGGATCGTTGCTGGAGGCGGGACGCTGCCGGTTGCCGTCGCCGAAGCGGCTGCGGCGCGGGGCGAACGCCCTTACATCGTCGGCCTTCAGGGCAATGCATGCGCCGACATCGAGCGGTTTCCCCATAGCTATGCCGGCCTCGGCCAGATCGGTCGCATCCTCGGCGCGCTACGCCGCGAGGGCTGCAATCGCGTCGTCTTCGTCGGCAGCCTGCGTCGCCCCAATCTCTTCCGGTTGAAGATCGACGCCGGCTTCGTGCGCCACTTGCCCGAACTCCTGCGCCTGCTGCGTGGCGGCGACGACTCCGTGCTGCGTGGCGTTGCGCGATTTTTCGAGGCGCGCGGATTCGAGGTTCTGGCGGCACACGAAGTCGCGCCGCGGCTGCTCGCCCCGGCTGGCACATTCTCCCTGCGCGCTCCGGACGCGGAGGCGCTTGCCGACATGCGCCTCGCTTTCCGGGTCGCCCGCGCGCTGGGCAAGTACGATATCGGACAGGGCGCGGTCGTCGCTCGCGGCTATGTTCTCGCGGTGGAGGCTGCGGAAGGGACTGACGCCATGCTCGCGCGGTGTCGGGAGCTTAATCGCTGGGGGTTCAAGAACAGGCAGGGCGTGCTCGTGAAGACGCCGAAGCCGGGGCAGGATCTTCGCCTCGATATGCCCGCCATCGGCCCGAGGACGGTTGAACTTGCGGCAGAGGCGGGGCTCGCGGGGATCGCGGTGGCGGCTGGAGGTGTGCTCCTTGCCGAGCAACAGGCCATTGTGGAAAAGGCCGACGCTCACGGCCTGTTTCTCTATGGGGTCGACGAGGAAGCGTTGCCAGCTCAATAGCCAAAGGCGCGGTTCTCCGGGCGCTCGGCGCCAGAGGAACCGGTCTCGCGAGCGCTTTCGGGCCATGTGAATGGTCGTTCCCAAACGGCTGCGGCGGCCTGCATTTTTTTCGCGAATGGCTTTGCCCGCGTTCCATCCGGGCGGTAATTCGCCAACATCGGACGCGGAAGCTGATCGACAACACAAATCGACAGGAGCCGCATCCGATCTTGAGCGTATCAAAAAGCGCCTCTGCCTTTTCGTCTTGTCGCGCGTCTGAAAAACCGAGTCACAGTTTTCCGGACGCGCCCTGGCTAGGGCAGCCTCTTTGTTTGAACGCAAGGAGGCGCCGACATTCGATCACCAGCGGCCGAACAGCGAATCCAGAAATCCGCCCCGGAAGCTCGCATTGCTGCGCCAGACGCGTGGCGGCGCATCGGCCGCATCGTCCTCCGCGTAACGGTTGCGGCGCTGAGCGGACGCCATATCGAGTTCCACGGGCGCGAGGTGGTCCTTGCCTCGGGAGATTTGCGACCACTTTCCTTCGAGCGCCAGCGTAATGCGCCGCTCGTGGCCATAAACATCGGGGAAAGTGTGGAGCTTGCCGTCATCGTCCACAAGCGCCGTGAAATAGGTCATGTGGATGGGGATGCGCCGCTCGATCTCGAACTCGTTGTCGTTTCGGCCGGAGCGAACCGCTTCGCGCACCTGCGCCGCTTCGAGCCCCTTGTCTTCCCTCAGCAGGATTTCCGCGAGACCGATCGGATTTTGCACGCGCATGCAGCCGTGGCTGTACGTGCGCCGCGCCTTGTTGAACATCCATTTGTCGGGCGGATAGGCGTCATGCATGAAGACGGTGTGCTGGCTCGGGAAGGAGAACTTCACCTTGCCCATCACGCTCTTGGGGCCGTTCTCCTGCACCACGTTGAAGATGCGGATGTCGGTCCGGTACCAGTTGATGCGCCGCCAATCGACCGTCTGTCCGTTCTTGTCGCGAAGTTCAAGCTGCCATTCGCGCATCATTCCGCCGCCGCGCTGAAGGCTCGGCAGGATCTCGCGCACCTTGATGGATTCCGGCACGATCCAGGTCGGCTTGAACGTGATCTTCTTCAGTGTGCGCGTGAAGATCGGGGTCTGCTTGTCGAGCTGGCCCGTGACGATGCGTTCCTTGCGGACGACCTCGCCGTTCTTGACGACGCGCTGCATGAATTCCGGGATGTTGTTCCACACGTAAAGGTCGCCGAGGTCGGCAGGCATCCACCGCCACTGCTCCATGTTGGCGAGGAGGCGTTTGGCTTCCGCGCTCTGGCTCTTGTCGCGAAGCGCGAGATATTTCCGACGCAGCCTGTCGAATTGTGCGTGCTGGGGATGAAGGCTCCGAAGATAAGCATCCGGCTCCCCGCTGGCTGCGACGCTGTCGAGGATTACGTCGGGCTTGAGCAGTTGCGGGCGCCGGTCGAGATAGGAGCTGAGCTGTTCGGAAGGATTGATGATGCGGCCGCCCCGAGCAAAGCGCCCATATTTCAGCACCGCGCGCGAGATGGCGATTTCTTCGGAGGCGACGGTCTCCGGCTTCTGATCTCCGACGCGCGCGGCGGCCGTTTGCGCGCGTTGATCGAGCCCGGCGGGAAGCGTGAAGTCGCGCGGATCGAGGCCGTAATCCTCGGCGCGGGCAATTTCTGCCATGGCGCTCGTGGCTCTCGGTGTGGGCACGCCCGACATGTCGAGCCAGAGCGGGGCGAAGCGACGGGTCTCGTAAAACGACAACAGGGCCGCACGCTCGTTGCGCTCCTCCTCGTTGCCTCCGGCTGCGAGCGCCAGAAGCGCTTTTTTCAAAGCCTCGGCCTGTGGCGTGACCTGAGCCGGCGTTGCAGTCGCCTCGACGTCGTGACGCTCCTCGGGGGCGAAACGCTCTATCGCCGGGCGCTCCGCATCGTCGCCTGCTCCGGGAGCGCGGTCCTGGGGCGCCTCAACGGGGCTTTCCGGCTCGGTCTGCTGCGCCTGTGAAAACCCCGGCGACGCAAACGCCATCGCCGAGAGAACGAAGAACGCAAAAACAAGCTGCCCCGTCATTCCGATGCTCCTTCAACCGCATGATGGGGCACGATAGAGGGCGGAACTGGCGTGAAACCTGATTTAAAGAATCAGAAATACTTTGACCGGACGGCCTGAGGCGTGAACCTCGGTTTGCAGGGCATGGCGCGAGCCAGAGCCAAGGCGCGTCAGGGGGCGTCTAGAGATCGGCATGCGTCAAATCGGACGCGCGGAGAAGCCGATTGAAAACCAAGACCAGCAGCGTCGTTCTGCGTCTGATTTGCCGCGTCTGATTTGCCGCACGACGCTGTGGGGAGGTTTCTGCGGGGGCGCTCGCCGAAGGGCGGGCCGACATGAAAAGGCCGCCTTGCGGCGGCCCTAAGCGTTCAGCGGTATCTTCCGCTCATGGTTCCAGTTCGACGTCCCAATACAGATAGTCGAGCCAGCTTTGATGCAGATAGTTCGGCGGGAAGAAGCGCCCATTGCGATGAAGCTCATGGACCGTGGGCCGATAAGGCTTTAGCGCCGGAAACATCTTCGCCTTGGCGGGCATCTGGCCGCCCTTTTTCAGGTTGCATGGCGCGCAGGCGGCGGTGACGTTGTCCCAGCGCGTCTGGCCGCCCCGCGAACGCGGGATGACGTGGTCGAATGTGAGATCATGGGGAGAACCGCAATACTGGCATTGAAACTTGTCGCGCAGGAAGACATTAAAGCGCGTGAATGCCGGGTAAAGCGCTGGCTTCACAAAGGTTTTCAGCGAAACGACGCTGGGTAGCCTGATTTCCGCATTCGGGCTGCGGACAACCTTGTCGTAGAAGGAGACGATGTTGACGCGATCAAGAAAAACGGCCTTGATCGTCTCTTGCCAATTCCAGAGGGACAGAGGATAGTAGCTCAGCGGTTGGAAATCCGCGTTGAGCACGAGAGCCGGAAAGCTGTCCGGCGGAGACCCTAAAGAGGTCGCTGCGAAAGCTGTCACGTTCACCTTACCTCAACGATTGCCGTTAAGTCGGGGCCACGCTCGCACGTACGTCGCTCTATACACAGACGCGGATACTACATGCGCGTGTCAATTCTGTGAAGGGCGATGATGCACTTTCGTGCGGTTCGTGCGAAAAGCGTTTGAACGCTCGCCGCCGGACGAGGCTCGCATGGCATCGCGAAGAGAAGTCCAGGACGCGCTGACGCGCCTTGCTCCGAAAATTCCCGCCTTTGAATTCAATGCCATAGCCGATCACGCGATGGACAGTACGGGGCTTGCGAAAGCGTCGCCGGAAACGGCCGCCTGGCTGTCGATGGTCGCTTTTGTGCGCCATAATTTCACGGATTACGACGCGCTGCTGCATGATGGCTATGACCGAGCGGCAGCCAGGCATTTTGTCGCAGCCGAGATCGAAGGCGTTCTCGCGCGGTGGGGCGTTCGTCGGAAATTGTCGGCGGGTGAGTGAATCGCGGCGAACCCGGCCTCGAAAAGGCGAATTTCGGGCCTCGCGCACTGATTACTTCAGAGGGAGCGGTAATCGACCGCAGACGTGGTCGTTCCAGGCGGGGGCGCGTCGGGCTGGCGCATCGTCGCGGCGCGCCTACGCGTCCCGAAACAAAAACGCCCTCCGAAGAAGGGCGCTCTCACCATCTGCGAGGGCTCAAAGCTCCGTTCGCCTTGCAAACGTTCGCTTCAAGCCGTGTCTTGATCGCTCCGCGCTCGGCTGCTTTCGCACGAACGCGGCGTCACTTAACTTGCAACGCGCACCGGACGCATCAGGAAGGCCGGAACGTGATCGCCAAGGCCGACAACCGGCGCGGACGTTGCGGGCGGCAGAAGTTCGCGATGATAGCGCGATACGCTCGAACCGTCGCCGTTACGGCGATTGCGTGCGGGGCGCTCAGCCGTGGCAGCGGTGCGCGCGGGGCGGACGTCGCCGGCGGGCGCTGCTGCACCCTGACGGATCGGACGCACTTCCGCAGTTTCGCGAGGCTCGGCCGCTGCGACCGCGGCTTCCTTGCTCCGGCCGCGTCCGGCACCGCCACGTTCGCCCCGGCGAGACCGCTCGCGGCGTTCGCTGAAGTCTGTCGCGGCGAGATTCTCTGTCGAAGGTTCGCCGTCGATCCATTCGATCTTCGCCTTGCAGAGACTTTCGATGGCGCGCAGGCCCTTCATCTCCTTGGGTGTGACGATCATGGCGGCGTAGCCGTCGCGGCCCGCGCGGCCCGTGCGGCCGATGCGATGCACATAGTCCTCGGGGCTGATCGGCACATCGAAGTTGAACACATGGCTCACTTCGGGGATGTCGAGGCCGCGCGCGGCGACGTCGGACGCCGCGAGATAGGTGATTTCGCCCTTGCGGAAGGCTTCGAGCGTCGCCATGCGCTGACGCTGGTCGAGATCGCCGTGGAGGGCGCCCGCGTTGAAGCCGTGTTTGACGAGGGATTTATGAAGAACCGCGACGTCGCGCTTGCGATTGCAGAAGATGATCGCGTTCTGGATCGTCGCCGCCTCGGACCGCATCAGCTCGCGGAGGACATGGCGCTTCGTCTTGGAATCGGAGGGGGAGAACTTCAGCTTCTGCGTGATGTTCTTCGCCGCAGTGGACGGGGCGCTGACGCGAACCTGCTCGGGGTTCTTGAGGAACTGGTCGGTCAGCTTCTGGATTTCCGGCGGCATCGTCGCCGAGAAGAAGAGCGTTTGACGCGAGGGCGGAAGCAGCTTGCAGATACGCTCGATGTCGGGGATGAAGCCCATGTCGAGCATGCGATCTGCTTCGTCGATGACGAGGTAATCGACCGCGTTCATGAGAAGCTTGCCGCGTCCGAAGTGATCGAGAAGGCGGCCCGGCGTCGCGATGAGAATGTCCGCACCGCGTTCGAGCTTCTTTTCCTGATCGTCGAAGGACACGCCGCCGATGAGAAGCGCGACGGTGAACTTGTGCTGCGAACCGAGCGTCTCGAAGGCTTCGGCCACCTGGGCGGCCAGTTCGCGCGTCGGCTCAAGGATGAGCGAGCGCGGCATGCGGGCGCGAGCGCGCCCCTGTTCGAGCATGGTCAGCAGCGGTAGAACGAAGGAGGCCGTCTTGCCAGTTCCCGTCTGGGCGATGCCGACGACATCGCGGCCCTCTAGGGCGAAGGGGATTGCCTGGGCTTGAATTGGGGTGGGTGTGGTATACCCTGCTGCCTCGATGGCAGCCAGCACTTTGTCGCTGAGCTTAAGGTCTTTAAAAGTCATATCCCGTTGGGTTTTTGGAACCACGTCATCATGGGTTCGGTGAGTATCATCCGCACAATGCAGATCGATGACAGCATGCGTCAGGCACTAGTATCCAGCGTCGCATTAGCGGGCAGATTGCGACCCACATCGGATTACCATGCTGCCTGGAAGTGCTGCTTGGGCAGATTTCTGAAATTCTGCCTTGACGCTTGGCGCGAATATGATCTCAACACCTCGCGCAGTCAACCCCGTATGGGTGTATTTGCTGATTAACACGGGTGTTATGACGCTGATGCAACAGGCTCAGACCGAGGCGTGCGCCTTTTCAAGCGCGGCCTCCACAAGACGCTCGCTCTCCGTCCAGAGGCGCAGGGCAGCGTGCCGGTCTTCGGCGATGGGGTTCGGTCGCGCCGGTCGCTCCTTCACGAAGTAAAGCCCGGTTTTGCCTTCGATTTCCGTCGCGGTCGCGACGTATAACGAGTTTTCCGCGCCCTGCTCGGGTGTGAGCACCAGAGGCTTCAGAAGCGACCAGGCCGCGCCCATGACGCCGCCGACATTGCCGATGCCGGTGCCGACGACGCCCGGATGCAGGCAGTTCGCCGTGACGGGCTTCGGAGGCAGACGTCGGGCCAGTTCCACCGTGAAGAGGACGTTTGCGAGCTTGGACTGCGCATAGGCACCGAACACACTGTAGCGCCGGCTGGACTGAAGGTCGCCGAAGTCGATGGACGCGCGGTTCGAGGCGTTCGAGGCAACGGTCACGATGCGCGCCTTGCGCCGTTCCTCGCCGCTGCCCGCGAGCGCGGGAACAAGCCTGTTCGTGAACAGGAACGGCGCGAGATGGTTTACCGCGAAGGTCATTTCGTAGCCGTCGACCGTCAGCTCACGGACCGGCGCGAAGGCGCCGACATTGTTCACGAGGATGTGGATTTCGTTATAGCCGTCGGCGATCCGCTGGGCCGCGTTGTCGACGGATTTCAGGCTTGCGAAATTCGCGAGCACGACATCCGGTTCGTTGCCTCCGCTTTGCCGCGCGATCAGCCGCTTCGCATCGTCGCCGCGCGCCTGGCTGCGGCAGACCAGAACGACCTTCGCGCCCGCCTTGGCGAGGCCGAGCGCGGTGTAAAGGCCGATGCCGGAACTCGCGCCGGTGACGACGGCGATCCGTCCGGCCTGGCTTGGGATGGGCCGCTTTTCCTTCCGGTCGAGCGAGAGTTTCATGCGCGCCTCGCGAGGGTCTTCGGTTATAACTACCTTTCATTCCTATATATGTGACGCGAGGCTCTTTGCGACACGCCCGGCGCGATGTTCTTTGGCATCTCCGGCCCGATCACATAGTTGCAGCGTCGTGCCGCGCATCGGATGCGGCTCGACGCTTGCGTTCAAATGTCGATCAGCTTGTCTCCGTCAAATCGCGTCCGATTTTACGCGGGCCGATCTAGAAATTGACGAGATATCGCTCTGTCTCGACCGGCGTCACCTGCGCCTCAAGAAAATCGACCTCACGCTCGGCCTGACGCACCAGAATCGCAAGGCGATCCTCGCCGATCACTCGCTTCAGGAACTCTGACGATTTGGCGAGCGCAATCGCGGTCGGCAGATCGCGCGGGAGCGGCGGCAGGTCGGGCTGCTCATAGGCGTTGGTCGCAATCGGAGCGCTTGTCAGTTCCAGCCCCTCCTCGATGCCGTCGAGCCCTGCGGCGATGTCTGCGGCGAGCAGATAGTAGGGGTTGGCGTCGGCCGAGCCGTCCCGCTTCTCGATGCGGACCTGATGATCCTTGCCCTCGATGACCCGGAACGCAACCGTTCGATTGTCGTAGCCCCAACTGACATTGGTCGGGCAGAAGGTGTAGGGACGCCGCCGCCGGAAGGCATTGGGCGTGGTCGATACGGCGAGCGCGGATTCAGCGATGCGGCGTTCCAGCCCGGCGAGAAATGAGCGGCCGAACCTGGACAGGCGGCCTCCATCGGCGAACAGGTTCACTCCCTCCCGCCAGACCGAATAGTGCGCGTGGAAGCCGCTGCCCGACTGGTCGATAAAGGGCTTGGCCATGAAGGTGGCGATATAGCCGTGGCGCGCGGCGATTTCCTTGATCGCGGTCCTGAACAGCACCACCCGGTCCGCTCCGGTGAGCGCATCGGCGTGGCGAATGTTCACTTCCACCTGACCGGGCGCATATTCCGGGTTCGACTGCTCGATCGGGATGCCGAGCGCTTCGAGATACTTGCGGATCGGACCGAGAACGGGCTCGAATTGCGCCGAGCGGCCGATGCCGTAAACCGAGATGCCCTTGTCCTTCGGCCGTTTCGTCTCAGGATCGAGAAGGTAGAATTCGAGTTCGGTTCCCACCTCTATGGTCAGTCCAAGCCGCGCTGCGCGCTCGACCTGGGTGAGGAGGGCGACGCGGGGGTCGATCGGCACGGGCTTGTGATCGACGGTTTCGGCGCGGCCGACCGTGATGGCGACGCCCGGTTCCCATGGCACCGCCACCGGTGCGGCCAGCGGAAAAAGATGCACGTCCGGGTAGCCATTATCGAACGAGCAGAAGGGCGTGTCCCAGATGTCGCTCGTCATGTCGAGCGCGAAAATGGCCGCACAGGTGGCATTGCCGTCTTCGCAAGTCGTCGCCCAGTTGCTGGCGGGAATGCGCTTGCCGCGCATGACGCCGTTCACATCGCCAACGCCCAGTACGACGGTATGCGTTCCATCCGGCAGCGGTAGTAAAGAACCTGACATGAAGCCCCCTCCAAAATACTCGATATAGTCGATAATTTTAATGGACATGGCAACCGAAGTTTGCGGGTGTGTGGGCGCTTCGGGGCAAGGAATCGCAGGCACGCAAAAAAAGCCGCGTCGGATAAACGCGGCTTTCGATGGATGCGCGATGTTGGGAGGACGCGTCAGCGCGTGAGAATGACGAAATCCGTATATTCGCCGGTTTCGTTGCTGATCCCTGAATCCGAGACGATGATGGAACCGCCGGACCAGAGCATCTCCGAAATCTTTTCTTCCACCTCCTCCGGGATCTCGATGCGGTCGAGCGCGGCCGACGCGGATACGTTCGGGGCCGAACGCTGCTGTTCTTCCTCACCCTTGCGGCGACGGGAACGCGACTCGACAAGGTCTTCGCTCGGTTCCGTGAGCGTCATGGAAAGCCAGCGGAGCTTGGGCGCCTTGTCCGCGCTCCCTTTCGCGGGCTGCATGGCCATGTAAAGGTGTGTGCCGAGCGGCTTGCCGGGTTCGCGGATGGTAATCGGCACATCGAACACCTTGATGTAGTTCTGGCGAACGTAAAGCCGCTGGTTCTTCCGGCTGATGAAGACCGAAACCGGCGCGAGCCTGCGCTTCCAGAACAGTGTGCCGTTGGCCGCCTGCGACCGGGACACGTCGAGCTGACGGAACGCCTTCAGTGCCTCGGCTGCGGCTCCGTCCTTATCCGCCTTGGCACGCTCCGCGGCCTCGACCTGAGTCTGAGCCTCCTTCACCTTCGTCTCGGCTTCGGCTTTTGCAGCTTCAGCTTCGGCGCGCTTGGGCTCGTTGTCTCCCAAGCGGCTCAGGCGCTTGTCAGCCGCGTCGAGGCGGCCCTTGGCCACGGATAACGCAATTTGCGCGTTGCGAAGGTCTGTCGCGGCAATGCGCTGTTCCTGCACGCGCGCTTCCACCGCGCGGCGGGCGGGACTTGCAGCGCGTTCGGCATCCTCAGCGCTCTTCGCTGCGATCTTCGTCATGGCGAGCGCGTATTCGCGCGGGTTCAGGAGCTTGTCTGTTGCGTCGGCTCTGTCGTGCGTCTCCGCCTTGACGTCGATCTTTTGCGCCTCGTCGCCGTTCCGTTCGGCGACATTCACCGCGTTGGCAAGAATGCGGTCGGAAATCGAGGCAACATGATCGTTGCCGGGGGCCTGCAACATCGCAGGTTCCGGCAGCTTCGCGTGCGAAAACGGCATCGGCACCACATCGCCCTTTGCCACGATCACCCGCTCGGTGCCCTCGGTCGCGCTGAACATGCGGCTGGCGAAATCGTAGGGGAGGCGGATGCAGCCATGGCTCGCGGGATAGCCCGGAAGAACGCCCTGATGCATGGCCACGCCAGACCAGGTCAGCCGCTGCATGAACGGCATCGGAGCGCCGCTATAGATGTTCGAGCGGTGATGCTTGTTCTTCTGGATGATGTTGAAGATGCCGGTTGGCGTTGCGTGGCCGCGCGAGCCCGATGAGATCGGTGCTTGCGCATAGATGCCGTCGTTCGAGTAGGCGGTGACGCGTTGCTTGCCGATATTCACGACGAAAAACAGGGGGCGGTTCAGAGGCGCGGGAGCAGGCGCTTCCACCTTCTGTCTAGGACGGTCGTAAGAACGATTTCGCGTCCGCGCGTCTGCCGCGTCGAGCGGTGCAAGGGCGGCGGCGAAGCATAAGCACAGGGCAAGGTAGCCGCCGAAGGTCTTACGGAGCGAATTATTCACGGGACCGGCCCCCCCAGCCGTAGCTCGACGCATCATGGTAAGCCTTTTCCGTTTTTGGCGTCGTGAGCGAAGACGCGGCGTCGGATCGAACGCACACGGCAAATCAGGGGACGCCTTAACAAAAGGGTTCTCTATAAGGTTCATAGGGCCGCAGGAGTTACAATTCGGTGTGCGCGCGGTCGTTACGCTGTCGGGATCTCCCCCTGCCAGCGGCTCTGAAGCGAGCCGAGCAGCCAGTCGACTATGATGAGGATGGTTCCGAGAGCCAGAAAAAGCGCCGAAAACAATAACCCGCTCCATAACACGCTGGGGTAACCGCGCTCCGCCACGTTCAGGAACGGGTAGGGATAGAAGCCCGTCAAAGCTCCGTGAACGAGCGTCCAGGCGAAGAAAGCTGCGGGAGGCAGGAGCCAGGGCAACTGGTCCTTCAGCCGAAGCGTCCCCTTGGGAACAAGAAGAATCCAGTAGCCGGCGAAAAGAGCGGGCACGACGAAATGAAGCGTTCGCTCGGCCAGAAATTCGATGCCCGATGGCGCGTACAGATGACGCAGGAGCGCAGCATAAACGGTGGCGACCACGATGATGTAGACGGCGAGCGCGGTATTTGCCGACGGCCTGTTCCAGATGCGCGCGTCGGACGCGTTCGCGGCGGTTGCGACGAGAGCGGTCGCGATGGCGAGATTTGTCAGGATCGTGAAATAGCTGAAGTAGTTGAGGATCGCGCCGCCGACGCTGTGGCCGGAAGGATGGGCGTACTCGACCGCAATATAAAGCTGAATGGCCAGCGCGGTCACGCACAAGGCGGCAATGAGCGTTGCGGTCAGCCGTCTTACGAGCATCGGGCAATGTCCTCCTTTACCTGTTACAGCGGAGGACGAACAGCCGGGACGCGGCTTTGTGCCCGGTCCCGGCTTAATTTCTGCGCGGCTCGAAGCTGCCGCGTTCTCACTTCGGTCGACCGGCGACTTGCAGCATCAAGCCTCAATCAGACGCGGCAGGACGCTTTAGGTCTGCGTTGCCGATCGACTTGTCTGCGTCAAATCGATGCCCGATCTAGGCCGCCGTGCCGCCGGACTGCGCATGCACGCGGTCGCGCTTGATGGCGAGCTTGTTCAGCGCCGAGACATAGGCGCGCGCCGAGGCGACCATCGTATCGGTATCGGAGCCGCGCCCGGTGACGGTCTTGCCGCTTTCCTCCAGCCGAACGCTCACCTCGGCCTGCGCGTCGGTGCCCTCGGTCACCGCATGCACCTGATACAGCGGCAGCCGCGCGTCATGGGGGACGATGGTCTTGATCGCATTGAATGTGGCGTCGACCGGCCCGTCGCCCGTCGCTTCCGCCGTTTCCTGCTTGCCATTGACTTCGAGCGTGATCGTCGCCTTCTGCGGGCCGCTCGTGCCGGCGATGACTGTCAGGGCCACAACCTTCACGCGGTCGTTCGCCTGCGCGATTTCCTGATCGACCAGCGCTTCGATGTCCTCATCGTAGACATGCTTCTTGCGGTCGGCCAGCGCCTTGAAGCGCACGAAGGCATCCTCGAAGGCGTTGTCGCCCAACTCGTAGCCCAGATCGCGCAGCTTCTCGCGGAAGGCATGGCGCCCCGAATGCTTGCCCATGACGAGCGAGCTTGCGCGCACGCCGACGCTTTCCGGCGTCATGATTTCGTAGGTCGAGGCGTTTTTCAGCACGCCGTCCTGATGGATGCCGGACTCATGGGCGAATGCGTTCTTGCCCACGATGGCCTTGTTATACTGCACCGGGAACGCGGTGACGGCCGAGACGAGGCGCGAGGCGCGCGCGATCATCGTGGTGTCGATGTTGGTCCAGTAGGGCATGACGTCGTTGCGCGTCCTGATCGCCATCACGACTTCTTCCAGCGCCGCGTTGCCGGCGCGCTCGCCGAGGCCGTTGATCGTGCATTCGATTTGCCGCGCCCCTGCCTTCACGCCCGCCAGGCTGTTCGCGACGGCCAGGCCCAGATCATTATGGCAATGCGTGGAGAATATCACGTCGTCCGCGCCCGGAACGCGCTCCTTCAGCATCGTGATGATGTCGACGAACTCGTCAGGCACCGTATAGCCGACCGTGTCGGGGATGTTGATGGTGGTCGCGCCCGCCTTGATGGCGGCTTCCACCACGCGGCACAGATAGTCGGGTTCGGTGCGAGTCGCGTCCATCGCCGACCATTCGACATCGTCGACCAGGTTGCGCGCGCGGGTAACGGACGATACGACCGCATCGAACACCTGCTCGGCGCTCATCTGCAACTGGTATTGCCGGTGCAGCGGCGAGGTGCCGATGAAGGTGTGAATGCGGCCGCGCTTCGCGTGGCGAACGGCCTCGCCCGCGCGGTCGATGTCCTTTGGATTGGCGCGCGCCAATCCGGCGATCACCGCGTTTTTCGAGCGCTTCGCGATCTCGGCCACGGATTCGAAGTCGCCCACCGACGCGGCGGGAAAGCCCGCCTCGATGATGTCGACGCCCATTTCGTCGAGGATTTCGGCGACCTGCATCTTCTCTTCGAAGTTCATTGTCGCGCCGGGACACTGCTCGCCGTCGCGCAGCGTTGTGTCGAAGATCAGGATGCGGTCTTTTTCGGAGCGGGCGACGGACGCGTCTGCGGAAGCGGGGGAATTGGAAACGGTCATTTAAAGGAGTCCTTACCTGGATGTGTGGAGCATATCACAAACCGGGCAAGACCTCTAATGGAGCGCCCGGGCTTTAACCCCCAAGCGCTCGCCCGTTCGCCGGACCGTCAGCGCTCAGGGGCAGATAAGGAGAAGGAGGCCGCTCGTGGCGGGGCGCATGCGTGCGCTGGCGCAGGCCGAGGCATAAGCCCCGAAGCCCGAAGAATGCGCGTCAGACATGGCCATTGTGATTTCCATGGGCATCCTATCGCACATCTTCAGGCTCCGGACAAGGTGGTCGAACGGCTAACGTCGATACGCCGCAACGGCTCAAGCCACCGGCGTCTTGTCGTTGTGAGGCCGGTATTTCTCCGCCTCCAACTCTTCGATCTTGTGATGACTGTCGGACATGCGGTCCATGATCGCGAACAGAACGCCCGAAACGACGAACGTGAGATGCAGCACCAGCCGCCAGATGATCTCGTCCTGGCTGACATTCTTGATGTTTACGAAGGTCTTGAGAAGCTCGATGCCGGAGATGGCGACGATCGTGCCCATCAGTTTGATCTTGAGGTCGGAAAACGTGATGTGCCCCATCCAGTCCGGCCGGTCCTCATGGTCGACGATGTGCATCTTGGAAACGAAAATCTCGTAGCCCGCGAACACGATGATGAGCACGAGATTGGCAACCATCACGATGTCGACGAGCGAGAGCACGGTTACGATCACCTTGCCCGGTTCGGCGCCGACCAACACCTCGGGCGCAAACTTGATGAACTCGCGGACGAACGTGATGAGCAGCAGACCCAGCGAAATGACGAGGCCCAGATAGAACGGCGCGAGCAGCCAGCGGCTTGCAAAAATCCCTGATTCAAGAGCATTTTCGATGCGCTTCATTAATCCTCCGATGGGTGGCGATCCGGAACCGGACCGCGGGTGCGGGAAAACTCACACGCCGCTCCAGCAGATGCTTCACAGTGCATCTTGCGGCGACATGGCAATGCCTTAATATTCCTTTTTAGCGATGGCAGAATTTCGTGCCAGAAGCTAGTCTCCCGATTACGGAGTTCGCCGGACGTCGCGGCGGGCTTCCGAGCGGCTACGGATTTCGGACGGCACCAGCAAAGCCTACGTTTCTGATGTGGTTTCGGAATTTGGAGTTTCCAGGCGGTTGCGTGCCGGATGGTGGAACTTCAAGTCCGCACCACGGGATGGGGAACGGCAGTTCATGCCGTGACTGACACAAAGAGGTTTCATGCGCATACCCTCCAACGGCCGGTCTGGCGGACTGCCTTCGTTCAGATCGAAGCCCCTGTCATTCCTCCGGCTCGCGGCGAAGCGTCGGCGGCGTTTCCCGATCTTTCCGCTCAGGAAGCCGAAGCGGATTTACGGCAAGATCGGAAATCTCGAAGTGCGCCTCGCACGTTCGGTGGCGGATATCAAGAAGGCGCAGCGGCTGCGTTTCGAAGTCTTCTACAAGGAGATGGCAGCCATCGCGGATGCGCGGACCCGCATCAAGAAGCGCGACGAGGATCAATACGATCCGATTTGCGATCACCTGCTGGTCGTCGACAAGGCGGTGGAACGCGCCGCGAAGCGGCCATGGCCGAAGCGGTCGAAGGTGGTCGGCACCTATCGCGTGCTCCTTCAGGACGTCGCCGAGAAAAATCAGGGCTTCTACACGCAAGGTGAATACGATATCGCGCCCCTCATCGAGAGGAAGCGCGCAACGCACACATTCATGGAACTCGGCCGCTCCTGCGTGCTGAAACCGTACCGCAACAAGCGCACGGTGGAACTCCTCTGGCAGGGCCTCTGGAACTACATCCGCGAGCAGCGCGCCAACGTCATGATCGGCTGCGCGAGCTTTCCCGGCACCGATCCGAAGGAACACGCCCTGGCGCTCTCCTTCCTGCATCATTTTTCGCGCGCCCCGGATGAATGGCTCGTGTCCGCGCACCCCGACATCAAGGTCGATATGAACATGATCCCGAAGGAGGAGATCAACCCGAAGGAGGCGCTCAAGGGCATGCCGCCGCTCATCAAGGGGTATCTTCGTCTCGGCTGCTATATCGGCGACGGTGCGGTGGTGGACAAGCAGTTCGGCACGACGGACGTGCTGATCGTGCTGCCGCTCGAAGCCATCGATTCGCGGTACTTCTCGCATTTCGGCGCGCCTGACGAGACGCCGGCGCAGGGACGCAAGGGCCGCGCGGTTCATTAAGCCCGCGCGCTCGACGGTCGACATCTTCGGCGTCGCCTGCAGGTGGCTCAGATGCGAAGCGTGCTTCGCGTGATGGTGCGCGACGCGAGGAAGCGGGGGGACAGAAGGGCACGCCATGAAGGCATTTTCGTCGCTCGGGGCTGTTCTGGCCCTCTGGCTCGGCGTGAGCTTCGCGCTTTGGCTTCTCTATCGCCTTTTTCGCAGCCACGACGGTTCGCGCCGCAAGGCGCTGGTCGACGACGCGCTTGCGCTGGTGGACGAAGGCGCTGAAATCCTTGCCGCGCTCCGCAGGCGTCCGCCTTCGCCGCGAACAGCCGCTTTCGACACCGAAGACGATGTCCGTGAGGATGTGCGCCGCCTTCTGAACGGCATCGAGGCGAACAGCGCCTATTTCGACCGTGTCAGTACGCTGAAAAAGAAAATTCAGACGGCATTCGACGTGCCGGATTTCGCGCCGCTCGCGGAGGTTCTGCAAATCCGACGCGACTTCTGGGCGGCGTCCGAGATATTCCTGATCGAAGACATCCGCCTGCTCGGGCCGGAACTCGCCGACGAGCATGCGCTCGAAACCTTTCGCGACGAGGCGCATGCGCTTCTGTTCCGCGATCCCGACGCTGACTGG
Source organism: Rhodomicrobium sp. (assembly GCF_047605405.1). Taxonomy (NCBI): domain Bacteria; kingdom Pseudomonadati; phylum Pseudomonadota; class Alphaproteobacteria; order Hyphomicrobiales; family Hyphomicrobiaceae; genus Rhodomicrobium; species Rhodomicrobium sp. Next base: position 65,073 of record NZ_JASGFR010000010.1, read on the forward strand.
AACCCGAAGCTCGCCGATCTCGATCCGGTCGCGCTGCGCCTGTCGCTTGCGCGCCAGGAGGCCGAAGCCTTCGCGGTTCGCGTCTCCTGCGTTATCGCTGCGGAACGGGAGCAGGGCCGCATACCGCGCCCGTCCGAGATCGCGGCGGTGCCGTTGTCGCTGTTCCGCGCCGCTGCCACGGTCTGGCGCGAAGGGCGGAGCATCGCCGTCGACGCGGCGGCCACGGCGCGGCGCTTTGCCCGCTCAGTCGGCGAGAAAGGCTTCGCGGCGGCGGCTGAGGAACTGCGCCGGGCGCGCACCGACCTGCCGGGACAGTTCGCGAGCGCCTTCGAGCGGGCGGGCGGTCTCGCGCGCAAGGGTGGCGAGGGGCTGAAACGGCATTACGAATTCGTGCTTGAAGCGCAGGAGCTTCGCGCGCGCTACGCCGAACTTCTGGCCCGCGCGCCGCATGTCAGCGAGAAGGGGCGGCAGTTCCTTGCGCGGCTCGAACTGGAGCGCCGTGCGGAGCAGCTTCGCGACACGTCCGGCGGCGCATCGGACTGGCTCCGCCAGCGGGTGGTGATCGGCATCGCGCTTCTTATTCGCGGCCTGCAACATGTTCAGGCGAAGATCACGCCGCAGAAGAACAAGCAACTTGCCGTGCGTCCGGCGGCGGGTGAACCGGCTTCGCCGCAATCCGCCGCCGACGCGCACGACGCCGCGCCGGAGCCGCTGCGCGCCTTGCTTCTCCCCTCGACGGCCTATGCGGGCGGCGTTCGCGGGCGGGCGAAAGCGCCATCGACGCGAAAGGCGGCGGACGTCGGGCCGCCTCGCGGAAAAAGCCGCAGCGGTTCGCTGCTCGACCGCCTCGAAGGGGTCGGCGCGGAACCGGCCAGCCCCGCCGATACAGGTGCCGATCCGATGGCGAAGGCGCCGCCGCAAGCAAAGCCCGCAAAGAAAAAGGGTCACCATCTCTTCGGTTGAGAAGGCTCGGCGAGCCATCCTTTTCCCGATGCCCATGCCGATGTTAGGATGGTGACAATCCTTCGAGCGTGAAGGCTTCCGCTGTCCGAGGCGATGCGATGTTCCTGAACTTTTTCTACGAGTTGAAGAACGCAGGTCTGCCGGTGAGCGTGAAGGAATATCTCACGCTGCTTTCGGCCGTGGATGCGGGCGTCGCGGGCAAGAAGATCGAACATTTTTATTACCTCTCCCGCGCCTCGCTCGTGAAGGACGAGCGACATCTCGACAAGTTCGACCGCGTGTTCGGGCAGGTCTTCAAGGGGCTGGAAAGCATCGGCGAGAGTATCGAGGCGGAAATTCCCGAGGACTGGCTGCGCGCGCTCACCGAACGCTTTCTGACCGACGAGGAGAAGGCGCAGGTCGAGGCGCTCGGCGGCTGGGACAAGATCATGGAGGAACTGAAGAAGCGCCTCGAAGAACAAAAAGAGCGCCACGAAGGCGGTAGCAAGTGGATCGGCACGGGCGGCACGTCGCCGTTCGGCGCGTATGGCTACAATCCCGAGGGCGTGCGCATCGGTCAGGCCGGAAACCGCAATTTCCGCGCGGTGAAGGTGTGGGACAAGCGCGACTTCAAGGATCTCGATGGCGAGGTGGAACTCGGGACGCGCACCATCAAGCTCGCGCTGCGCAAGCTCCGCCGCTTCGCGCGGGCGGGGGCGGCCGAGGAACTCGACCTCGACGGCACGATCAAGGGCACGGCGCACAAGGGTTATCTCGACATCGCGTTCCGGCCCGAGCGGCGTAACACGGTGAAGGTGCTGCTGTTCTTCGATGTCGGCGGCTCGATGGACTATCACATCAAGGAGACCGAGGAACTATTCTCCGCCGCGCGCTCCGAATTCAAGCATATGGACTATTTCTACTTCCACAACTGCATCTATGAGGGCGTGTGGAAGAACAACGCGCGCCGCCATGCCGAGCGCGTGCCCACGTGGGACGTGATCCACACCTACCCCTCCGATTACAAGGTGATCTTCGTCGGCGATGCGGCGATGAGCCCTTACGAGATCGCGCTTGCGGGCGGCTCCGTGGAGCACTGGAACGAGGAAGCGGGGCAGGTGTGGATGCAGCGCATGCTCGACACGTTCAAGCATGCGGTGTGGCTCAACCCTACGCCCGAGCGCTATTGGAGCGAGACGCCTTCGCTGCGGATGATGCGGCAGATCATGGAAGGCCGCATGTATCCGCTCACGCTCGACGGCATCGAGGCCGCCATCGCGGAGTTGCTGCGGTAGCGCGACGACAAATCTGTGCGCCGTGAAGTGGCTCCGCCCTCCGCCGTTACTGTGAATGTCCCAAGGAACAAGCGGCACGTCGCTTCGTTATCAAGCACGGATCATGCCTGTTTCTTCAGCATTGCACAGGAGTAAATGATGACAATGCCCGTCCGCGCGCCTGCCATGGTCATGGCCATGGTCGCGATGTCCACGTTCGCGCACGCCGAACCGGCCAAAGTCGAAGGCACAGTAACCGACGTGCTCGGCCAGCGGCTTGTGGTCAAAGGCACAGACGGCAAGGTGCTGGTCGATCTCGGCCCGGAAGGTAAAGGCCAGACTGCTGTAAAAGAGGGCGACAAGGTTCTCGTCGACGGCGACATCAAGCCGGATGGCCAACTCAAAGCCGCCAACGTCACATCCAACGGTCAGACCTACCGGCTCGAAGAAGGCAAGAGCTGGGCCGACTGGCTGCTCGGCCGTAACGGCGCCGAGGAACGCGCCTACACCGCAGCCGATGCCCGGAAAATCGCTACCGAAAAGGGCTTTACGCTGACGACCGATCCGACGCCTGACAAGCGCCACTACGTTGCAACCGCAACCAAGGACGGCAAAACCTGGGAGATCGACATTCACCGGGACGGCAATATCGTCGAACAGACACCCTTCACGGCTGCCGACGCCAAAAGGATAGCCACCGAGAAAGGGTTCTCACTGACAAGCGATCCGGTGGCGGAAAAGAAGCATTTCGCGGCTACCGCTACGAAGAACGGCAAGACCTACAACATCGATATCCACCGCGATGGCGACATCAAGGAAGAGGTCGCTTTCTTCGCTCCCGATGCCCGGAAACTCGCGACGGACAAAGGCTACCAAATTGTGGGCGAGCCGCAGATGGAGAAGAAACACTTCCAGATGCTCGCCCGAAAGGACGGCAAATATTACGCAATCGATGCCCACCGGGACGGTTCCGTGAAAGAACTGCGCCCTGTGGACAAGAGCGACATCCGCTGGGGCCCGATGATCAACTAGTCGAAAATTGGGGCGGGAAGCCAGCCGCATAGCTGACCTCCTACCTGTTACTATATTCAGGCTGCGACGCCTGCGATTTCGGACAGAGGTTCGCCCGCGTGGGCGCCCGCGAAGCGGATGCCGTCGAGCGCCACATAATGCGAGCGGAAAACCTTCCGGTCGAAAATGACCGTTCCGTAGAAATAAAGGCGCGGGATCGCGTCCGTCAGCCCGTTCGCGGTCGCGTAGGCGTCCCAATCCTTGCCCGCCTTTGCCCAGGACGCGTCGTCGAAACCGGGCGCAAACGCAATCGCCGGTCCTGCCTCGCCACCCGTCGGCGGCTTCAGATAGGCGAAGTCGCCCATGCGGTCGTCCTGGCGGCCGAAATCCCTGCGCGAAAAACTGAGGTTGCGCTTGCTGAACGTGGACAGAATGACGACCTGCTTGCCGGACCATTTGTAGCGCGGCACACCGAACAGCGAATATTTCGTGTGCGCGGCGAATTCGGCGAAGGTGATGGGCGCATATTTCACGCCGTTGAATTCGTACGGGTCGAAGGGAGTAACGGCCTCCTCGGCGGTCTCTGCTATGGGCTCGCCTTGTTCGATCGGGTGTTCTTCGGTCATCTCAACCGCATCTCTCTGAGGGTTATCGGGATGGCGTCGTGCGGCACCTCGCATGACGCGCAATTTTCTTCGCCACTGTGGCAAAACGGGGACAGACGCGCAAGGCGTCCATGCGCCGCGCTCCGGCAAAGGGCTACCCCCAAGGGCCAGGTTTCCAGGGCGGCGCACCGTCCGATGCGGTCGCAACGGGAGGCTGAAAACGCGGCTGGGACTCGTCATAGGTTCGATCCGGGGCGAACCGCCAAAGCGGAATCAGCGCCAAGCCCGCCACGAACCCCCCGATATGCGCCCACCACGCAATGCCACCGCCCGTGTTCGGCTCCGACAGGTCGGTGAATCCCTGAGCAAACTGAATGCCGAACCACACGAGCCAGAAGAAAAGGGCCGGCACCCTGAAGACGAAGATCAGGATCAGGATCGTGAGGCGCGCGCGCGGAAATGTGGTGGCGTAGCCGCCGAACACGCCCGCGATAGCCCCGGACGCGCCAAGCGTCGGCACATCCGAAAGCTGGTTGAACCAGGCGTGTACGTAGCTCGCGGCGACCCCGCAAAGGAGGTAGAAACAGAGGAACTGCCAGCGCCCGACGCGGCCTTCAAGCGATGAGCCGAAGACGAAAAGCAACCACATGTTGATGATGAGGTGCAGCCATCCGCCATGCATGAAGGTGCCGGAGATGAAAGGCAGGTAATCCGTGCCCGAGAGGCCCATATAGGCGGCCCAGGCCGGATCGAAATACCGGCGCGGGATCAGCGCGTATTCCATGGCGAAGGCGTGCGCCTCGGCTTGACTGAGGCTCGACTGGTATAAGAAGACAAGCACGTTGGCGAGGATCAGGCCATAGGTCGCCACCGGCGCGAAGGGGATGCGGATCGAATCCTTGATCGGGAACATCCGGCGTCCCTTCCCCGCTTACGAAGCAACGGTGATGCTGTCTTTGAGCGCGCCGAGAACCTCTTCCGTGTGATCGAAAATCCAGTAGTGGCCAGCGCCGACAACCCGCACGGGCCTGCATTGCGGCACAAGCGCGCCGAGGTGCAACGCCGCCGAAACCGGCACGTTCCGGTCCGCCAGCCCCTGCCACAGCAGGAATGGCGTCTTGATCGCCTCGAACGGGATATTCCAGGGCTCGGAAAAGAGCCTGAACTCCTGCACGACGCCGCGAATGCCGGGCCGGATGCCCTCGATAACGCCCGCCAGAACATTCGCCTTGACCTCGGGCCGCGACAGGATCGGGGCGTCCGCTGGCCCCGCGCGGCGCATGAGCCCGCGAAACATGGCGTCGGGCGCGGCGTTGAACAGCGCGCGGCTCAGCGAAAAGACGCCCGTCATCGCAAGTGTATAGTGTGGCATCGAGCGGAAGAAGATCGCTTCGCCGCGCGGCAGGGTCGGCGGTCCTTCGGGCGGGCAGAGCGGGCCGACAGGGCTGACAAGCGCCGTGGCGATCACACGCTGGGGCAGAAGCGCTGCGCTCGCGGCTGCATACGGCCCGCCGCCGGAGACACCCGCGACCGCGAACCGCTCGATGTCGAGATGATCCGCGAGAGCCGCGACGTCGCCCGGCCAGTCGACGAGCTTTCTCTTCGGCTGAAAGTCGGAGAAACCGAAGCCCGGGCGGTCGGGCGATATGAGGCGAAGGCCGAGCCTTCGCGCGGGCGCGTCTGCGAGGCGATACATGAGCCGCGAACCGGGCGTGCCGTGAAACACGAAGACGGGAGCCCCCGACTGGTCCCCATATTCGGCCCAGGCGAGCTTGCGGCCCCCGGCAAGCGTCAGCGTTCGCGGTTCATCCGCCGGAATGGCGTTATCGGCCTGCCGGGTGCTGGTTGCAAAAGCCATGATGCGCCTTCCGGTTGAAACATCGCGAGCGGATTTAAATATAGAAAAAAGCCCCGCCCCATGGCGGACATATCTCGGAATGTTAGCACATCATGACAAGGAGAAAACGATGGCTGACGAAGGTTCGAGCAAAGGTCGCAGCGCCGCGCCCGCGCGCTACGGAGACCCGTTTCAGTCGTTTCGGTCCGAAATGGACCGGCTTTTTGAAAACTTTCTGTCGGGAGTGCCGCAACTGGCGGGATTCCCGCAGCGCGCATCGGCAGGTCACGGGCTGACGCCGTCTTTCGATGTGAAGGAGACGGACAAGGACTTCGTGGTGAAAGCGGATCTGCCGGGCATCGACGAGAAAGACCTGCAACTGACGGTGCACGACGGTCAGCTTCGTATCAGCGGGGAGAAGAAGAGCGAGACGTCGGAGGAGCACGAGAACTACTATGTGAAGGAGCGCAGCTTCGGCTCGTTCACGCGCACTGTCCGGCTGCCCGACACGGTCGATGAAGACAAGGTCGAAGCGACCTTCGACAAGGGTGTGCTTACGGTCACACTGGCGAAGAAGGACGACCACATAAAGCCGCAGAAGAAGATCGAAATCAAAAGCGGTCCGGCGTCTGCCTAGCGGTCCGATCCCGACATATGCATCTTTTGCCGATCAAATGTCGGGATCGAAAGGACACCCGACAGAATGGCGGCGGATGGCGGGTGGCGGCCTCTCCGCCGCTCTTTCACGGTTTGTTTCGCCACTTGAAGTTTCGTTAGCAGTTTATCCACATGGCGCCCTTGACACTTTGGCACAAAAAGGGAACATTTAGGGATCATAACGCGTATATGTCACAGAGTTTGGACGCTTCGATGCCGATCCCGATTTCACGCCAGATATGGGAAGCCAAGTATCGTTTTTCGCCCGCCGGTGGGGAGCCCGAGCGATCCGTTGCTGAAACCTTCGCGCGCGTGGCAAGGGCCGCCGCCGCTGCGGAACCCGAAGCCAGACGAAAGGAGTGGGAGAAGCGCTTTCTCGATGCGATGACGGATTTCGCCTTCATGCCGGCGGGACGCATCCTCGCGGGCGCCGGCACCGGCCGCGAAGTCACCTTGTTCAACTGTTTCGTTATGGGAGAGATCGGCGATGACATGGGCTCGATCTTTACCCATGTTCGCGAGGCCGCGCTGACGCTTCAGCAGGGCGGCGGCATCGGGCACGACTTTTCCACGCTGCGGCCAAAAGGCGCGCCCGTGAAAGGGGTAGGCGCGGATGCGTCCGGCCCGGTCAGCTTCATGGATGTGTGGGACGCGATGTGCAGGACGATCATGTCCGCCGGATCGCGGCGCGGCGCCATGATGGGCACGCTCCGCTGCGATCATCCCGATATCGAAGCCTTCATCGAAGCGAAGGCCGACCCGGCGCGTCTCAGAAACTTCAATCTTTCGGTGCTCGTGACAGACGCTTTCATGGAGGCGGTCAAGGCGGATGCGCGCTGGCCGCTCATGTTCGGAGGCACCCTGTTTCGGGAGGTCAGCGCCCGGGGCCTGTGGTTGAAGATCATGCGCAGCGCCTACGACTACGCTGAACCGGGCGTGATCTTCATCGACCGCGTCAACGCCGCGAACAACCTTGCCTGGTGCGAAACGATTTCGGCGACAAATCCCTGCGGCGAACAGCCCTTGCCCCCCTACGGCGCGTGCCTTCTCGGCTCGATCAATCTCGCCGCGCTCATCGAAAGGCCCTTTGAAACCGGCGCCCGGCTCGACGAGGCGCGCCTCGGAAGGCTCGTGCCCGTCGCGGTGCGCCTTCTCGATAACATCATCGACGTCTCGCGTTATCCGCTGCCGTCGCAGGAGCGCGAAGCGAAGGCGAAGCGGCGCATTGGCCTTGGCGTTACGGGGCTGGCGGATGCGCTGGTTTTCTGTGGTGCGCATTATGGCGAGGAGAGCGGACGAGCGCTCGCTGCGTCATGGATGGCGCGCATTTCGCAACTGGCGTACGAGGCGAGCGTCGGGCTTGCGAAGGAGAAGGGCGCGTTTTCGCTGTTCGACGCCGATGCCTTCCTGGCGCGGCCCTTCCCCGCCTCGCTTCCGCCGTCACTGCAAAAGGCCATCCGGCAACACGGCGTCCGCAACGGCGTTCTCACCTCGATCGCGCCGACGGGGACCATTTCGCTTCTCGCAGGCAATGTGTCGAGCGGCGTGGAGCCCATCTTCGATTTCGAATTCAGTCGCCGGGTTCTTCAGCCCGATGGCTCCGCGCGCCACGAAACGGTTGAAGATTACGCGGTGCGCGTCTTCCGCGAAATGCGAGGCAGCGCGCCGCTGCCGCCCGCCTTCGTCGCGGCGCGGGAATTGACGCCCGCTCAACATATCGAAATGCAGGCCGCGCTTCAGCGTCATGTCGATGCTTCGATATCCAAGACAGTCAACTGTCCGGCGTCCATCCCGTTTGAGGACTTCGAGATGCTGTATGCCGATGCCTGGCGCCTGGGCCTCAAGGGGTGCACCGCATACCGCCCCAACGCGGTGACGGGGGAGGTTCTCGCTTCCGCGCCCGCGGCGACTGCGGTGCCGCCAGCTCAGCCGGCGCTTCCGCTCGCTGCTGCCCCGCCGTGCGAGGTCCACGCCGTCGAACCGTTGCCTCGTCCGCGCGAACCCGTGCTTTCGGGCTTCACCTACAAACTGAAATGGCCCGGCTCGGACCACGCGATATACGTCACCATCAACGACAGCATCGAGGACGGCGAGCGCCGCCCCTTCGAGATCTTCATCAACTCCAAAAACCTTGAGCACTACGCCTGGACGGTCGCCCTCACGCGCATGATCAGCGCCATTTTCCGCCGCGGCGGCGACGTGGGGTTCGTGGTTGAGGAGCTCAAGGCGGTTTTCGATCCGCGAGGCGGCGCGTGGATGGACGGGCGCTACGTCCCGAGCCTCCTTGCCGCCATCGGCGATATCGTCGAGCGGCATTTCATCCATATCGGCTTTCATGGCGTGGCGTCCGAGCCTGACCGACTCAAAGTCCCCATCGGGCCGCAAGACGACGTCCAGAATGGCGCGCGGCTCCCTCTGACGAATCTCTGTCCGAAATGCGGGGCGCCGGGGATGATCTCGCAGGAAGGATGCCGCACCTGCCGTGTCTGCGGGTTCTCCACATGCAATTGAAACAGGCCTCTGCCCGCCGGGTGTTCGACCTTTGCGCAACTTGCTCTGGGATAGCCAATCAAACATAAATAGCGCTGAAAAAGCGCATCGTGGAGGACGTCATGACGGGCAAAATTTATCCGGTCTCCGAGGCCTGGAGCAGCTCGGCCTATATTGATGAAAACAAGTATCGCGCGCTCTACGAGCAGAGCGTAAGCGATCCCGAAGGCTTCTGGGGTGAACAGGCCGCCCGCATCGACTGGATCAAGCCCTTCACGAAGGTCAAGAACACGTCCTACGACCCGCATAACGTTTCGATCAAATGGTTCGAAGATGGATCGCTGAACGTCGCGGCAAACTGCATTGATCGCCATCTTGAAACGCGCGGCGATCAGGTCGCCATCATATGGGAAGGCGACGAGCCGAACCTGGATCTCAAGATCACCTACCGCGAGCTTCACGACCGCGTCAGCCGCTTCGCCAACGTGCTGAAAAAGCACGGCGTAAAGAAGGGCGACCGCGTCACGATCTACCTCCCGATGATCCCCGAGGCGGCTTACGCGATGCTTGCCTGCGCGCGCATCGGCGCGATCCATTCAGTCGTTTTCGGCGGGTTCTCGCCGGACAGTCTTGCGAGCCGCATCGTCGACTGCGATTCGAGCGTCGTCATCACGGCGGACGAGGGCGTGCGCGGCGGCCGCAAGGTTCCGCTCAAGGCAAACGCGGACAAGGCACTGGAAAAATGCCCGAGCGTGGAACGCGTGCTCGTGGTGAAACGCACCAATTCTCCTGTCGGCTGGACCGCAGGCCGCGATTTCTGGCTCGCGGAAGAAATGGAATCCGTATCTGCCGACTGCCCACCGGAAGAGATCAACGCGGAAGACCCGTTGTTCATTCTCTATACGTCCGGCTCGACGGGGCAGCCGAAAGGTGTGCTTCACACGTCCGGCGGCTATCTCGTCTATGCTTCGCTGACTCATCAGTACATCTTCGATTACAAGGATGGCGATATCTACTGGTGCACGGCGGATGTGGGATGGGTCACCGGCCACAGCTACATTCTCTACGGTCCGCTCGCGAACGGCGCGACGACGGTCATGTTCGAGGGCGTACCGAATTATCCCACCGCGTCCCGCTTCTGGGACGTCATCGACAAGCATCAGGTGAACACGTTCTACACAGCGCCGACAGCCATTCGCGCGCTGATGGGCGCCGGCGACGAACTCGTCAAGAAGACGAGCCGCAAGTCGTTAAGACTGCTGGGGAGCGTCGGTGAGCCGATCAATCCCGAAGCCTGGGAATGGTATTATCACGTCGTCGGTGAGCAGCGCTGCCCCATCGTCGACACCTGGTGGCAGACGGAAACCGGCGGCATTCTCATCAGCGCGCTCCCCGGCGCCATCGCCCTCAAGCCCGGCTCGGCCACGCTGCCGTTCTTCGGCGTGAAACCCGCGCTCGTGACGCCTGACGGCCAGAACATCGAAGGCGCCGGCGAGGGCAACCTGGTCATCACCGATTCGTGGCCCGGTCAGATGCGCACCGTCTACAAGGACCACACGCGTTTCGTGCAGACCTATTTCTCGTCCTATCCCGGCACCTACTTTACCGGCGACGGCTGCCGTCGCGACGAAGACGGCTATTACTGGATCACTGGCCGCGTCGACGACGTGATCAACGTGGCGGGGCACCGCATGGGTACGGCGGAGGTCGAGTCGGCGCTTGTGGCTCATCCCAAGGTGGCGGAAGCGGCTTGCGTGGGGTATCCCCACAGCCTCAAAGGTCAGGGCATCTATGTCTACGTCACCCTGATGGAGGGCATCGAGCCGACCGAGGCGGTCCGTACCGAATTGCGCAATTGGGTTCGGCAGGAAATCGGACCGATCGCGACGCCGGATCTTATCCAGTTCGCGCCGGGTTTGCCGAAAACGCGCTCGGGCAAGATCATGCGCCGTATCCTGCGCAAGATCGCGGAAGACGACTTCTCCAACCTGGGTGACACCTCGACACTCGCGGAACCTGGCGTCGTGTCCGATCTCATCGAGAACCGCATGAACAAGGCCGTCGCCTGATTGAAGGCGGGGGCGGCAAAAGCTCGCCCCCCGCATTCCAGCTGAGCCTTGCGCGGAGCTGTTACTTCAGGGCCACGGCGTTCCGCGAGAAGCGTTCGTGGCCGACCCAGCGCATGCATTTCCGCTCGAATCCGGTTAATAGGCAGGCCGTGGATGACATTGGAAAGAGCCATGCCTGAGCGGAACTTCGATAATGCAGACGTCAGAGCGAATCTGGGCTTTCGCCCCACACTCCTGACCCCTGTCATGGAACGAAACGCGCTGGAAAGCAGCGACGTTGAAGACTTTCTCTCGGTCCGCCTCTCTGCAGCGGAGGAATCCGGCGAGGGTGTGGCAGAGCACTGGCTTAGTTGACCTCCAGCGCGGCCACTCGCGGCGTGCATCGAAGAGCCGAGAGCGCGTCTGGAAAAGTGCAGCGGTTCCGGGCGCGCGACAAAACAAAAGGATGAAGCGAGCTTTTGCTTCGATCAAAAGCGAGATGCTCGCGTGCTTCGCAGTGGATCAGCCCGCGTCAAGTCGGCATCGATCGATGTGGGCAAGGTGAGCGCCAATATAAATCTGCGGCGCCATAAATCTACGGCGTGGTAGGGCGTCCGATTTACACCGTGACGCCGTAAACCTCACGAGCCAGTCCATTCCGGTGCACGCTTCTCGATAAAGGCACCGATGCCCTCTTCAGCGTCGCGCGTGAGCATGTTTTCCACCATCACTTGGGCCGTGTAATCATACGCGGCCGCGAGCGGCATCTCGGCTTGTGCGTAGAACGCCTTCTTGCCGATAGACAGCGTCAGCGGCGACTTCGCGGCGATCTTCTGGGCCACGGCGAGCGCCGTCGGAAGAACCTCCGCGTCCGGCACCAGCCAGTTGACGAGGCCGAGATCCTTGGCGCGCGCCGCGTCGATCATGTCGCCGAGCAGCAGCATTTCCATCGCCGCCTTGCGCGAAACATTGCGCGTCAGCGCGACCATCGGCGTGGAGCAGAAAAGACCGATATTGACACCCGGTGTTGCGAATTGCGCGTGGTCGCCCGCAACCGCCAGATCGCAGCTCGCGACAAGCTGGCAGCCTGCGGCGGTCGCGATCCCGCCCACCGCCGCGATGACCGGCTTCGGACAGGCCACGATGGCCTGCATCAGCGCCGCGCACGCGCGCATCGTCTGGTCGAAAAACGCGCGGCCCCGATCCGCATCCCCGCGGTGGGCGGTGAGTTCCTTCAGATCGTGGCCGGCTGAAAACGCTGGCGGCGCGCCCGCGAGCACGATTGCCGCCACCTCGCGATCGGAACCCTCCGCCGCGATGGCGTCATGCAGCGCCGCGATGAGGCCGAGCGACAGGCTATTGCGCGCCCTCGGCCGGTTCATGGTGAGGATCGAGATCTTGCCCCGCCGCTCGGTGAGAAGCAGCGGCTCGGGCGTGTCCGGTATCTGTGTCGCGGTCATGCGTTTCGTCTCCCTTTTTCGGGAGAGTAAAGCGAAACGCCGCCGCGCGGAAACACGACTACGTCAGCGGAACGGGGCAAGCGGATCGCTGGCTATGGAAAGCAGGGTCGCCGATCCCGCGGTGCCTACGCCTTTTTGAGCGATTTCCTATCTCGGTCCGCGATGGCTTCCGTCTTTGCGGACGGCAACTTTGCATATAATTCGTCGATTTGCTTCGGGCGATAGAGGAGATCTTCCACGATTATATTCACAAGCTCGAAGAGTACAGCCGCTGTCTCGCGATCGTCCTTGATGTTCATTAATCCCGGATGCACGGCTTCGTTTCCGATGACGCGGACAACATCGAGCGCCTTTTGAATGTCGGGGCGAAGATCATGCTTCACCAACTCGGCAATTGCTTCATTGATTCCGAGTTGCTTTCCGAGCTTGTGATTGCATAATTTCTGCACGCAAAGACGCAATAGAGCGGCCGCTCCTCTGGGTGAAGCATTCAAGATGCTCCGAGCTTCTTCAAAATCCGCCTTGATATCTTGAGGCATTTCAGGATTCGGAGCGATCCCGTAGCGCTGATTGGGATATACCAGCTGATCGGTGCGCCAGAAGCCTAAGTCGTCACAACTTGCACACTGACTGATGTAAAAATTCTCAATAAGATTGAATGAGGAATTTTCTTCTTTCGAATTTGCAAGCCGCATGCCCAACTTCGAGGTGGCGATCGAAATAAAATGGTCCCTTTCCGGATTTGTTTTATAGGGGATTGCGCCAAACCATTTTTGATCCGAGAATGCGCCGCAATGGGGACAGTTGAATGACTTTCTACCCAAAGAAGGTGCTACATAGTTCGCCTGCATCTATCCCCAATCAATAAATCAAACCGCCTCCACGAAACTCGCGACCACCTTCTTCTGTCCGGCCTTCTCGAAATCCACCGTGAGCTTGTTGCCCTCGATCTCCGTCACGCGGCCATAGCCGAATTTCTGATGGAAGATGCGCTGGCCGACCGAGAACGCGCACACCTCGGCGACGCTCTTCGCCACAAGCTCGCCCTCGATCTCGCGCGGAACGGGCCGCTGCCGGTTCTTCGCCGCGCCCTCGCTCCGCCAGTTCGTCTGCGCGCGCTTCCAGCCCGGCGTGCCGCGCTCCTCGTAATCGAACGGTGAAACGTCCGGCTCATCGAACCGGCTTGCGCCGTAGCCGCCATTCGCCGCGCCGAAACGCCCGTAACCGTAGCCGCCGCTCTCAATCTTGAGTTCGGCATGCTCGACCGCAAGTTCGTCGAGAAAGCGCGACGGCAGCGCCGATTGCCACGAGCCATGCACGCGCCGGTTTTGCGCGAAGCTGATGATGAGCCGCCGCTTCGCGCGCGTGATGCCGACATAGGCGAGGCGGCGTTCTTCCTCCAGCCCCTCCTGCCCGTTCTCGTCGAGCGCGCGCTGATGCGGGAACAGCCCTTCCTCCCAGCCGGGCAGGAAAACCACGCCGAATTCGAGGCCCTTGGCGCCGTGCAGCGTCATGAGGCTGACGCGGTCGCCATCGGCGGCCTGATCGGCGTCCATCACGAGCGAAACGTGCTCCAGAAATGCGCCGAGACTGTCGAACTGATCCATGAAACGGATGAGTTCTTTCAGGTTTTCGAGCCGCGTCTGTGCCTGCGGGGACTTGTCCTTCTGCCACATCTCGGTGTAGCCGGACTCGTCGAGGATGAGTTCGGCAAGCTCCGTGTGCGGCATCGCGCCCATGAGGCCGCGCCAGCGCTCGAAGCTGTCGGTGAGCGCGCGAAGCGACCGGCGCGCGGCGGGCTTCAGGTCTTCGGTTTCGGTGATCTGCCGCGCGGCGTGGAACAGACTCAGCCCCTCGGCGCGCGCATGGCCGAAGATGGTCTGCACGGCCTGCTCGCCGAGCCCGCGCTTCGGCACGTTGACAATGCGCTCGAAACGAAGATCAGCGGCCGGATTTTGCAGCACTTCGAGATAGGCGATGGCATCCTTGATTTCCTGCCGCTCGTAGAAGCGCGGGCCGCCGATGACGCGATACGGCATGCCCATCGTCACGAAGCGGTCTTCGAAGGCGCGCATCTGGAAGCTCGCGCGAACGAGGATCGCGATGTCGTTCAGCGCCACGCCCGCGCGGCGAAAGCGGTCGATGTCCTCGGCGGCGAGCCGCGCTTCCTCGTCGTCGTCCCACACGCCGCGCACGGCGAGCTTTTCGCCCATGTCCGCGCCCGCTATGCCGGTGCGCAGCGTCTTGCCGAGGCGGCCTGCATTGTTCGCGATGAGCTTCGAGGCCGCGCCGAGGATGTGCGGCGTGGAGCGGTAATTCTGTTCGAGGCGGATGACGTGCGCGCCGGGAAAGTCCTGCTCGAAGCGCAGGATGTTGTCCACCTCCGCGCCGCGCCAGCCGTAAATCGACTGGTCGTCATCGCCGACGCAGCAGACGTTGTGATTGCCTTGCGCGAGAAGCCGAAGCCACAAATATTGCGCGACATTGGTATCCTGATACTCGTCCACCATGATGTAGGTGAACCAGCGGTGATATTGCTTCAGGACATCCGGGTTTTCCTGGAACAGCCGGATGTTTTCGAGCAGGAGATCGCCGAAGTCGACGGCGTTCAGATCCTTGAGGCGCTTCTGATAGGCGGCGTAAAGCTCGATGCCGCGCCCGTTCGCGAAGGAAAACGCATCGCCCGCGGGCACCTTCTCCGGCACGAGGCCCTTGTTTTTCCAGCCGTCGATGAGCCCCGCGAGTTGCCGCGCGGGCCAGCGCTTTTCGTCGAGCCGCTCCGCCTGAATGATCTGCTTCAAGAGCCGGATCTGATCGTCGACGTCGAGGATCGTGAAATTCTGCGAGAGGCCGACAAGCTCGGCATGGCGGCGCAGGATGCGCATCCCGATGGAGTGGAACGTGCCGAGCCACGGCATGCCCTCGACCGTCCCGCCGACGAGCTGGCCGACGCGCTCCTTCATCTCGCGCGCCGCCTTGTTGGTGAAGGTGACGGCCAGAATTTCATTGGGCCGCGCGCGGTGCGTCCACAAAAGATGCGCCATGCGCGTCGTGAGCACGCGGGTCTTGCCCGTGCCCGCGCCCGCGAGCACCAGCACCGGCCCGTCGAGCCGTTCCACGGCCTCGCGCTGCTCGGCATTCAGGCCTTTGATATAAGGGGGCTCGGGCGCTAGCGCATTCGATGCGGCGATGGCTGCGGCGATGTTCAGACGACTCGTTGGCATGAACGAGATATAGCACGCCGCGCCCGGCATGCCACGAAGCGGCGACAGTTTTCACCAAAGGGGGAGGCGGCGGAGTTTGCCTAATGGGGAAAGGGCGCACCGGTTCCTGACAAGCTTTCCGCCGCGAGCCGCATCGAAGCTGCGATAGCTATTTTCTTCGGCGACTGGGCAACGCTTCCATTGCGGTCGGCCACGAAGCGGTGACATCGTCCTTCGGCTTTTTGGCGGTTTTGCCTTTTCCGGCGTTTGTCGGCTTCTTGGAGCTTGTCGCCTTTTCCGACTTCGCGTGAATATCCTTGGCAGATGAGGCGAGATCGGAAAGGTGGGCGCGCAGCGTCGAAGCGCTGGCTTCGGTCAAGCCAGGGTAGTGTTTATCTATTTTCTTTGTTAGCGCCTTGATATCTTTTTCATTTAAGCCGTCTATCGTTAACAGCAAAGCCTTGCTCGTTATTGCCGCGTTCAATGAACGTAGCGTCTCGACGTCGATATTCTTTTGTTTCAGAAATTTCCCAAGCAACGCCGAAGCCGAGTTGGCGATGTCCTTTTCAATCGGTTTGAAAAGCTCAGCGTGTCGGGCGATGTCTTTGAACAACTGCACTCCGTCGATTTTGCTCGTCATTTCAAGCCCCGGATTTCTGTGGCGAGATTCGATAACACGTCAGAAAGTTTCGAATATTTTTGCGTGTAGGTGCCGTCCATAAAATTCATAGCCTGCGCCATCGCGGTAGATTCCGGTATCACGGTATCGAACACGCCGAATGTGCCGGAGGACGCTTTCGCCTTGTCGATGATAATTTTGTGGTGCTCGGCATGATGCCTTGTGTTGTTTTTTCTTGCGATCAGAACGTTTGCAGACAAATTCGGTCTTTGTTGTCTGATCTCTCTCAAAATGCTAGCGGTGAAAGCCGCCACGCCGAGTGTGGAGAGAAAATCGGGAATGGTGGGTACGATGATGTGATCGGATATCATCATCGCGGCGGTCGTGAATGCCGATATGCCCGGAGCGCAATCGAATATTATGTAATCATAATGCTGACGTAACTGTTCCACTATAGGCGCAAGGAGATGGATTGTTTGCCCCTCTATTGCCTCCATACTAAGATTTCTTTTGGTAAGCTTGTAAATAATTTCCCGCTCGGTAATTCTCAGGTATGGAGAGGAAGCCAGAAGCGAAATTTTGAGCGGTTGGTTCAGATGAGTAACGAGGCTAATATTCCTATTTATATAAGAATCCATTGAGCGACGATCATTTTCAACCAATCTCCAATAGAAAAAGTCGTCGATAGTCTTGTCGGCTTGAATGATTTCAGTGAGCTTGTCGTTTCCAGCGATACAGTGTGATGCGTTGGCTTGAGTATCGACGTCGATCACGAGCACGGAACAGGCAGGATCGGTCGCAAGAGTTTCGGCCAAAGCTATCACCGTCGATGTTTTTCCGACGCCGCCCTTCATGTTTACAACACTCAAAACCTTGCCAGCCAAATTCAATCTCCAATTAAGAAGACAGCAACACTCTGCTATTGCTCAAAAAAATCACTCTCTCGTGCGGCCTTGCGTCAAAAATCCCGCGCGACGCAAACCGCAACCTTAGCTTATACGCAGCATCGGCAACCTTCGCAACACAGCCTTCGCCTGATGCTTGCCGTGATATGAGAGAGGCAGCACGGGGGGGGGCTGGGCAACGGAACGCCGCGCGCATTTTCGACGGCGCAAAGGCGAGGGCGCGGCGGGACCCTTGTGCCTCCAGTTTCGGTTTTTCCGGCGCGTGCGCTGATCTCGCGCCTTCCGCGTTGCAGCGTCCCTCTATTTTTGCCACCAACAAACGGTACGCATGGGTTATGTGTTCGCGGTATACTAGGCTGCACCGAAACCGATGAAGCCGCATGAACAGCCCGTTGGACGAAGGAGTGACGCGCATGCTGAACTGGATCTCCCGTGTGTGGAGGACCAGCGTGATCGGTTCGTTTCTGGCGGGCCTGCTGTTTCTTCTCCCGATCGTCCTCACAGTCTTCATCGTTGCGTGGATCATCAATTTCGTGCGCGGCGCCATCGGCCCCGGCACGGTGCTCGGCGATCTTTTCACGCGCGGGGGCAATTATCTGATCGGCGGCAGCCAGGACACACTCGCGTTCTGGCTCGGCATCGGCATCGCGCTCATCGGCATCTGGCTTCTCGGCCTGATCGTGAAAACGCGCGCCAAAAGCATCATCCAGAACTATCTGGACAGCTTGTTCTCTCGGGTGCCGCTCATACGCTCGATTTACAGCCCGGTCTCGCGCGTGGTTCGCCTCGCAACGGACAGGTCCGGCGCACCGGGCGACCTGTCGAGCATGAGCGTGGTTTCGTGCCGCTTTTTCGGGGAAGGCGCACAGGGCGTCGACATCCTCGCCCTGCTTGCAAGCCAGCAGCTTTTCACCATCGCCGGGGAGCGCCGCAGGCTTGTCTACTTGCCGGCTGCGCCAATCCCAATGTCGGGCGGCCTCGTTTTTGTGTCCGACAGCGCCATCACACCCGTGCACGACATGAAGGTGGACGACCTTCTGAAGATTTACGTATCGCTCGGCGCGCTTGCGCCCGAAGTCATTCCGCAGGGCTCCGATCCGCGTCGCGCCATCACGGCGTTGCCGGGCCCGCGCACACCGCCGCAGGCGCCCATCACGAAGCCGGAGCACGTGTGAAGGAAATGCGAAATTGACGCAAAGCAGGCGTAGACATCCGGCTTCCGACGCATTATAGAACACGAACCGCGACGGAGCGGGCGCATAGCTCAGTTGGTAGAGCAGCTGACTCTTAATCAGCGGGTCCAAGGTTCGAATCCTTGTGCGCCCACCAACGCGATCAAGGGCTTAGGCGACAAACCGCGTAGTCTTCCTCCCAAAAAATCGTCACTGTGTCGTCACGGTGAAGGAAATCCACGGCAAGCGCATGATGCGTTGCGCGCAGATTAATCGGCGGGCTCATCAAAGCGGTTGCGCCCCCGCGCCTTCAGCGTGTCGCGCTTACGCTCGCCGAAACGGGCGAGCGTAAATCTCCAGCAAGCTTCGTCGTGATGCGCGCTGGGCACTTGCATCGTTCTTCAAAGCAGCGAGAAGCGAGCGAATTGCTTTGGCGAGTTTCAGCTTTCGCTCTTCATAGGGCGCGCTGGCGATGAGATGTCGAGCAGAAGCGCGGCTTCCGGCCACGACCCGGCGGCATTACCTTCACGCCGCAGAATTCGCAACTCACCGCGCTACTTTCGGCCGCTTTTCGAGCGCGCAAGGGCACTCCCGATCATCTCGTCACCCCGTCGAGAAGCTTCTTGAGCCGCTGGGGTTCGGATGGTGGCGGCGAAGCGTCTGTGTCGCGGCGCTTCCGGTCTTCGGCGTGCAAGCGTCTTCGCTGATGCCTGCGATCTCCAGGTGAAAGACGCGACAGCTGCGAAACGCGCAAAACAGTGAGAAGCGGTTTTCCTGATAGGCTTCAGCCACGGGGCCCGCCTCTGCGAAGCCACTATTCTGCGCCGCCTGAGCTGCCGATGTAGCGCAGCGCGCCGGTTGAAAGCGCGCCGCCGACGACGCAGGGAATGCCCGCCGTTCCGACGCTCGCCACCGCAAGGCCGAGACACCCCGCCGACATCGCCGCCTGACCGACGGAACCCCATGTGAGGAGATCGCGCGTCGAGCCGGGCCCCTTGCGCTTCAATTCGTCCAGCGCCGCAAGCGCGTCCTTGCCGAGCCGCGCCGTGTCAGCGAGTTCCGCCGCCTCGATCACTTCGGCGAGGATGGGTTTCACCTTTTTCGGCTGCCGCTCCTGCAGGGTCTTCAGCACGCGCAGAAGGTCCGCGTCGCGCGCCGCGTTCGAGGCCAGCGTGAAGCGCGCCATGCTGCCGATGGTGAGCTTGTCGACGCTGTCGCGCTCCTTCGACCATGGCAGCAGCGTCACGATCTGCGCGATCGGGCCCTCGCGGCCCGTGGCGAAGTAGATGCCCCACAGCGTATCGATCAACTCGGCGTTGGAGGCGAAGGTGATCTGCCGCTTCCTGTCTTCTTTTTCCTTTTCCTTGTCCTTGAAGAACATGTCGCCGTTGAAGAAGCTCTGAACCTTCTCCACCGTACCCGGCTTGTAGGGTTCGAGGGCGATCTGGTTCAATGTCGGCAATTCCCCCGAAAGATAGCGCTCGGCCATCACGCGCCGATCGGGCAGGCGAGCGGCGAGCACGCTCATGTGGTTGCGCCAGTCGGGGATCTGCGAATAGGCGACGGCCCGGATCACGAGCCATTGATCCTCGAAGGGCAGAGGCAGCGTCTTCTCGATGATGGCCTGCGCCTTGCTCGGGTTCGCGTTGAGCACGCCTGCCAGAAAGCCGACATAGAGCCCGGAGGAATCCGGCTCCTTCAGCGCGCCGGAACGGCTCAGCATCTGGATAACGGCGGGGACCGCCAACGGCTCGGGCTTGGCGCGGTATTTTTTGATCCAGCGTTGACCGGCCTCGGGCCAGTTTCCGTTCGCGGGCGGCGGAGCGGCATGCGCCGGAAGGAGAAGCGCAACGATAAGGAACGGAACGAGAAAGCGGCGCATGAACTCTGTACTCAGGGACGAACGCGACCGCCAAGCGGTCCCGGCGTTCGATGGGCGCAGACTGAAACGCGTCGGGATGGCCATTTTATGAAGCGACTGTGGCGGGACGATCACAAGCTTCCTCATGACCGAGAGGGGACTTGCGGAATCGGGCTTTCCGGAAGGTGCCGAAAACTCACGGTTGCATTGCCGAGGCGCCGTTTGCGCGCTGGAAGAGGATATGGCACGAGTTGAGACCAATCGCGCGGGTTACGAGGCGCCCGGACAGCCCGATCATATACGGAGACAATCGCATGAACGATCCCACGGTTCGCCTGACACAACTCGGACAGCGCGCCAACCTGCCCGCGTCGCCGGACGAGGCGGCGCTTGAAACCGTGCCAAACCCTCATCTCGGTTCGCTCTATGTCGTGCGCTTCACCGCGCCGGAATTCACGTCGCTTTGCCCCGTCACGGGCCAGCCGGATTTCGCGCATCTCGTGATCGACTATGTTCCCCGCGACCTGCTTGTGGAGTCGAAGTCGCTGAAGCTTTATCTCGGTTCGTTCCGCAATCACGGCGCGTTCCACGAAGATTGCACCGTCGCCATCGCCAAGCGGCTCGACGCAGCGCTGAACCCGCATTGGCTGCGGATCGGCGGTTACTGGTATCCCAGAGGCGGCATCCCCATCGACGTGTTTTTTGCTGTTGGCGACCTTCCGCACGGGCTCTGGGTGCCAGATCAGGGCGTTGCGCCCTATCGTGGGCGCGGCTAAAAATTCCTTATGAGGGATCGGCTGATCATCACCAATGGCGACGAGGCGGTGGCGCGAATGCGAGAAGCCCGCATCGAGGGGGAGATTCTGCCGTGGCGCGATATTCTGTATGAAGGGCCGGTCCCCGCGCTGCCGCTTGCCGAGCTTTCCGACGTTCGCGCGCGCTTCCTGGCAGAGCGCGGCTGGACCTCGGAAGAGGAGCTTCGCGCGGCGTTCCGCGCTCGCGACGACGTCTTGCGCAGGCATGCCGAGTTTGGGGAAATCGTGCTCTGGTTCGAGCACGATCTCTACGACCAGCTGCAACTCGTTCAGGTGCTCGATTTTCTCGCGGGCGAAGGCCGGCGCGAGGGCGTGTCGCTCATACAGTCCGGGCGCTATATCGGCACCGAGACGCAGCGTGGCCTGAAGCAGCACCTCCACCTCAAGGAACCGGCTACGGACGCGCATTTCGCGCTCGCGCGGCTCGCATGGAGTGCGTTCCGCTCCCAATCGCCGGAGGCCTGGGCGAACCTGCTGCGTCTCAGCACGCACGTTCTGCCGTTCCTGCGCCTCGCGATCTTGCGACTCCTCGAAGAAATGCCCGATCGTCGCACCGGTCTCTCACGCACGGAAGCGACCATCCTCTCGCTGATCCACGACGGCGTCCGGCATCCGTCCGATATCTACGAGGCCTATCGCGAAAGCGAGGTGGCGCTGTTCATGGGCGACTGGAGCTTTTATTGCCTGCTGGATGCGCTGGGCGATACCGCCGCGCCCTTCATCGCCGGGTTTAACGGCCGCGCCTTCTCGCCGGGTCTGCCGGAAGACGCACGCGACGCCTATTTTTCCTCGCGGCTTTCGCTCACGCATCTGGGTGTTTCGGTGCTTTCCGGCCAAGCGGACGCCTTGCAGCATCGACGCATTGACCGCGCCATCGGCGGCGTTCACATCACGTCGCTCGCGCCGTGGCGATGGGACGGGGACGCCCGGTGTCTCGTGCCGCCCGAGCGAAAAGTCTGACCACACGCTCACGCAGGTCTCGGCGCCTAACCTGAGCGTGTCCGGTCCCCCAAATCCGTTGAGCGCAGGCGGCTGGACTAAAAGCCGTTCCCTTCCACAGCCCATTCGCCCTTGAATGACGCTCCATTCGTATCCCGCGCCTCCGCTCGTATGCTCATCGCCCCGTTCGGGCGATAGGTAAAGCGGACGTTCGGGTCTTGGGAAATCGAGATCGCTCCAGACATCGACATCAGCAGATTCTCCCCCTGCCAGATCTTGAGTTCCTCGATGTAGTTCGCCGGGACGTAAGAGCGGGTGATCGGGTCCATCTCAAAGCCTGAGTTATTTGGATGGCGGATCATGATTTGCATTTCACGAGATGTCTTCTCGCCAAAGCGCTTCAATTTCATCGCGCCTGTGTCCGTCCGCACGCTGTCTTTGGGGGCCGGCGCGCCGCAGCCGCCCGAAGCCCGGATGAACTTTTTCACGACATACACCTTGCCGTCCGACAGTTCGGCGACGCCGTGAATGTAGGTATAGGCATTGATGCGCACACGGGTCGAAAGAGCGTCGACGCCAGAGGAAGGGCCGAACGCGAAGGCCCCGGCGAGTGGCGCAGGGTTCTCGTCGATGACCAGCCAGAATTTCCGGACGGACCGTGCATCGCCGACCGGAAGCGTCGTCTTGAGCGTGACTGGAACGATGGCGGCGTCATCGGCGCGGGCCGGCATCTCCAGCGCCAGAAGCCCTGCCCCGTCCTCAAGGGGCCTCTCGCCGAACAGGTTGTATCTGACAGCGTCCCATGCCTCTTCGGACATCTCGGGTTCCGGGGCCTCGTCGGCGCGACCTGGCAGCGGAGACAGGGCGGCAAAAAAGACGGCCGCGAAGACGGCAACGACGTGACGAAGGAAAGCGCTCCTCATTCCCACTCCATTTCTGCATAAGCCGCAGTTGCATTGCGGGCGTTGAATTCGCCGAAGAGACTCCAGCGATCCTGCTCCGAGCGTGCGGCGGTCGGAGCTTCGGAGATCGGCGCGCCCTTGCGGATCAGACCGCGCACGTCGGCGGCCAGCCGTTCCAGATAGCGGCGCTGATCGCCGAGGCCAGCGGGCCAGTTCTGCAGGACCGGACCGTGCCCCGGCACGACCTTTCGTGCTTTCATCTTTTCAAGGTCGTCGAGCGCGCCGAGCCAGCCTCGAAGATGACCATCGAGCACGGGCAAGTGCTCCGCCATCACGAGATCGCCGGAAAACAAGGTTCCGCTCGACTGGTCGAAAACGGTCAGGTCGTTATCGGTATGAGCCGTCGGCCAGGCCTTCAGCGTGATGACGCGGTTGCCGAGATCGAGCGTCGTCTCGTTGGACACGACAAGCGTCGGCGGTACGATGGCGACACCTTCCATGATTTCAGACCCAAGAAGCTCGGTGAACTTCTGCAGATAGAAGGGGCCGCGCGCGGCAAGTGCTGCAGACAGTTTCCGATGACCCACGAAGGTCGCGTCTCCCTTTGAAAAAGCGGCGTTCCCGAAGATGTGGTCCGGATGCATGTGGGTCGAAACGACATAACGAACAGGCTTCGACGTAACCGACCGGATGGCGGCAAGGAGACTGCGGCCTTCGCGCATGCTCCCGCCCGTATCGATCACCGCGACGGCATCGTCACCGACGATGAAACCGACATTGGCGATCGCCCCCCGGTTCTCCGCCGTCATGAGCGAGACTGCACCGATGAAGACATGGACACCGGGCGCGATTTCCTCCATGGGCAGAGGTGGCGGCTCTCCGGCTTCGGCAAAGGTGCGCGCGAGCGTCACGATAAGCAGCGCGAAGCTTAAGCAAAAGCGACGCACCTTCTACAAACCGCCGTGAGCGACAGTCGCCTTATGGGGTGCAGAACCTGCGCGATGGCTTCCCGTCTCAGGCACGGCTGCCGCGAGCGGCGCAACAAGAAGCGCAGCCGCAGTTTCGCCATTCGAGCTTAACATGAGCGCGGTTTCCTTCCTTAAGGCCGCGATGCGCGGCTGTTTCCTCGATGGTCCGGCCTTTTGCTGCCGTTTTTTGTGCTGATTGGAGGCAGACAGTCCGGCTGCCTCAGACTTCAAAATCTACCTTACCAGAACAGCCAAGTCAGCCCATGATCGCGGGGCAGACGCCTCCGGCATTGGTCTAGGTGGTCCGATTCCGACATTTGCATCCGTTTGCAGCACGCTTGCGAGCAAATGTCGGGATCGGACCACTAGCAACATCATGATTCTAGTGGAGCTTTTGAATTCGACATTTGAGCGAGAGCTCGCAGCAACTGGGACTCAAATGTCAAATTCGCTCCACCAGGTGACCGACTCTCCCTCGATCCGCGTCCGCCGTCCGATCCCGTTGCATGGCGCGCAAGTGGCGACCATGCGGCTGTCTGTTCCGCCGCCATGCCGCTCAACCTTCGGAGACTTTGACGCAACGGCGCAATCATACTAAAATTCAACGCTTCAGCCGCATGGTGGGCGGCACAGGCTTTTTGACCCGGTGCATTGCTCGTGATGCGTTTCGCTTCAAAAAACATCCCTCCGACCGAATTCACCGCCATCGAACACGCGCATTATCCTTCGCAGCCCTACCTGCCGCTGCCCTCGCATCGAAAGCGCGTGGCGGTGACGGCGTCCTCGGCCGGCGCGCTCATCAATTTCTGCCATGGCCTGATCCTCGACATGGTCAATCGCGGGCACCGCGTCTTCGCGTTTGCGCCCGAATTGTCGAACAGCGATCTGCGCATCCTCTCGCATCTCGGCGCGGAGGCTTACTCCCTGCCGCCACAGCTCGCGCTCTGGGACAAGTACCGGCGCATGCGCGAACTCTCGAACCTGTTCGGCGACGTCGCGCCGGACGTGCTTCTCGTTGAATCCGCCCGCAACGGCATGGTGAGTGTCGCGGCGGCGAAGATCGCGAAGATCCCGCATGTCGTGACGGTGGTGCCAAGTTTCGGCCCCGCCTTCATGGAAGGCGCGGCGGGCGCGTCCGCGTGGAGCCACCGGCAGGCAATGAAGACCGTCTTCCGCACCGTCTTCTCGTGGAGCGACGCGGTGGTGTTCCACAGCGCGCATGACATGAAATTCGCGGACGACACGAAGCTTCTGCCTCCATCGAAACCGGCGGTCGCGGTCGGCGGGTGGGGAGAGGATCTGCACCGCCATGTGCTTCGCGCGTTGCCGCCTCTCGATCGGGGCGCGCTGTTCCTCATGGCCGCGCCGCTCGACCAGCTTCAGGGCATTCTCGATTATTGCGAAGCGGCGAAAACCATGCGGCTCAAGGCGCGCCGCGCGCGATTTTTTCTCGCGTCGACGCCGGGTGAGGCCATTGCGCCGGTCGACACCGCGATCCTGAAGCAGTATCGCGAGTTCGTGCAGTATATCGGCCCGGTCGACGATGCGGGTTCGCTCATTTCAAAGTGCCATGTGGTGGTCGCACCGTCGTGGGGCAACGGCGCTCCGCGTCCGCTGTTTCAGGCGCTGGCACTCGGTCGACCGGTCATCACCACCGACACGCGAAGCTGCCGCGACTTCGTGCAGCAGGGGCTGAACGGCTACAAGGTGCCCGTGCGCGACCCCGATGCGCTCGTTCGCGCGATGAGCCAGATCTTGCAGCGGCCGGATCTCATGCCGCTGATGAGCGAAGAATCGCGCCGCCTCGCCCTGCGGTTCTACGACATGAACGCCGTCAACGCGCTCGTTCTGGAGACGCTGAGCCTTTAGAGACGATGCACGGGCAGGCCTCCTGGAGCCGGTCGCACCCGCCTACTCCGCGGCGTGGCGCTGCATCACCATCGACGTCAGCAGCGCGCGCAACGCCGCCGGTTTGACGGGCTTCTGCAGGAAGGCGTAGCCCGCGTCGTTCACGAGGCGGCGCACTTCATAGGAACCGTCCGCCGTGACGATGATGCCGGGCAACTCCGTTTCGCAGGCGGCAGAGACGGTCTTGATCGCTGTGCAGCCATCGGTGTGGTCGAGATGGTAGTCCGACACGATGATATGCGGCACGATCATCGCCTTCTGCAACTGGCTGATGGCGTCCTCCGCGTCGACTGCTGTCATGACCTGACATTGCCAGCCCGAGAGCAGGGTGCTCATGCCATCGATGATGCTGCGTTCGTTGTCGATGCAAAGCACGATCGTGCCGCGCAGATCGCCATAGGGGGCCGGTCGCGCGGGGAACGGGCGTGGCTGCTCCATCTCGATCCAGCGTGCGAGCGGCACGTTCACGGTGAAAGTCGAGCCATGTTCGAGCTTGGAGCGCAGGGCGAGTTCGTGACCAAGCACGCGGCACATGCGTTCCACGATGGAAAGTCCGAGGCCGAGGCCCGGCGCGTGGATGTGGTGATCGAGCCGCTGGAATTCCTTGAAGATGAGGTCCTGCTGATGCTCTGGTATGCCGGGGCCGCTGTCATGAACCTCGATGACGAGGTTGCGGCCATGCCGGCGGCAGCCGAGCACGGCACGGCCTTTTTCGCGGTTATATTTC
Organism: Rhodomicrobium sp.; assembly: GCF_047605405.1. Taxonomy (NCBI): domain Bacteria; kingdom Pseudomonadati; phylum Pseudomonadota; class Alphaproteobacteria; order Hyphomicrobiales; family Hyphomicrobiaceae; genus Rhodomicrobium; species Rhodomicrobium sp. The sequence goes on from NZ_JASGFR010000010.1 coordinate 91,416, forward strand.
AGCGCGTTCGAGATCAGGTTTTGCAGGATGCGGCGCAAGAGCTTTCGATCCGAACGGATGAGCGCGCCGGAATCGAGGATCTTGAACGAGATGCCGCGCGCCTTGGCGATGGGCTCGAAGTCTATGCGGATCTGTTCGAGCAGGTCCTTGATCGGGAAAACGGTGAAGTCGGGCTTCATCGCCCCCGAGTCGAGCCGCGAGATGTCGAGAAGCGCGTTCAGGATTTCTTCCACGCCGTCGAGCGACGCGTCGATGTTTCGCGCGAGACGACCGAGTTCGGCGGGCGGCGACCGCTCGATCAGGCTCGCGGCGTAGAGCCGCGCGGCGTTCAACGGTTGGAGAACGTCATGGCTCGCCGCCGCGAGGAAGCGCGTCTTCGAGAGGTTCGCTTCGTCCGCCTTGGCCTTGGCAATGGCAAGTTCCTGCGTACGCGCCTCCACCCGCCTTTCGAGGGTCTCGTTCGCCCGCGCCAGCGCCTCGGCGGCCGCCTCGCGCTCGGTGATGTCGGTATAGGTGATCACGATGCCGCCCTGCGGCATGGCATTGGTTCGCACCTGAAGCACGCGCCCTTCGATGGAGCGCTCGTGGAAGCTCTCCATGGTGAGCTGATATTTCGCGATGCGATCGGTAACGAGTTCTTCGGCCGCCGTGGGGTTTTGATGCACGCGCTGGGCCATGTAGCGCAGAATTTCGTCGAGCGGCGCGCCGACGCGGCCGAATTGCTGCGGCAATTGCAGGATCTCGCGAAATTGCCTGTTCCAGCAGATGAGATGCATGTTCTTGTCGAACACGGCGATGCCCTGACGCACATGGTCGAGCGCCAATTGCAGCAGGTCGCGGTTGTACTGGACCGCCTCGGACGCTTCGTCGAGGAGGCGGAGCGCCGATTCGCGGCCGACATTGAGACGCCTCAGCATCAGGGACATCACAAGCCGCGAGGACGGCGCGCCGATGGCGCTTGCAAGCAGGTTTTCGGTGAAACGCAGCGCGTGAACGTCGCCCTGGGGATGGCCCGTCCTGGCGATGCCCCGGCTCTCCATGTAGTCGGTAAAGGCGCGTTGCGTGCGCTCCTCGCCGAGATAACGCGAAACCGTTCCGATGAGTTCATCGAACGAAACCGTCGTGCGCCATGGCTTGAAGGCTGGGCCATTGGCCGGTTGCGGGTTCGGGTCTTCGATGAAGACGTTCGTCTGTAGGCGCTCGATGGGTTCGAGCGGGCGCAGCAGCGATACGGAAACAAAGGCGAAGACGTTTACGGCGAGGCTCCAGACGACGCCATGCGTCAACTGGTCGAAGTTCATGTAGAACAGCATTTCGGGGCGCAGGAACGCGATGCCGAAAGGGCCGTCCTTGAGGAAGGCCGCGCCTTCTGGCGACGAGAGGATCAATTTGGGCAGAAGCAGCGTGTAGGCCCACACGGCAAAGCCCGCGAGAATGCCCGCGACCGCGCCGCGCGCCGTCGCCCTGCGCCATACCATGCCGAGAAAGAACGCGGGCGCGAATTGCGCGATCGCGGAGAAGGACAACAGCCCGATTTCCGCGAGCGACGCATTGCCGATGTGATCGTAGAGGAGATAGGCGAGCAGGATCACCGCCAGCATCGCCACACGCCGGATGTCGAGCAGCACGCCGCTCATGTCGCGGCGGTTCTGCACGACGTTCGCGCGCCGCTTGAGGATCAGCGGCATCAGGAGGTCGTTGCAGACCATCACCGACAGCGCCACAGTCTCGACCACGACCATGGCCGTTGCCGCCGACAGCCCGCCGAGAAAGGCGATGAACGTGAAGAACTCGCTGCCGGCGTTCAGGGGCAACGCAAGCAGGTACATGTCGTGCGGAACGTTCTGTCCCTGAAAGATGAGCGTACCCGCCATCGCCACCGGCACGACAAACAGGTTGATCGCCACGAGATAGAGAGGGAACAGCCAGGACGCGCGCTTCAACTCCTCCTCGGAGACATTCTCCACCACCGTCACATGAAATTGGCGCGGCAGGAGGAAGATGCAGACGAAGCTGAGCCATGTCACGGTGAGCAGCGTTCCGCCGTGAAGGCCCGTGCTGAAGATCTGCGCGATATGGGGATCGTCCATCGCTCTGGTGATGAGCGGACCGAAACCGCCAAACATGCCGTAGACGATGAACAGGCCGACGGCGAGGAATGCCGCAAGCTTGACGACCGACTCCACCGCCACGGCCAGCATCAGGCCGCGCTGATGTTCGGTTGCGTCGCTGTCTCGTGCGCCGAACAGGATCGTGAAAGCGGCGAGTACGAGCGCGATCACGAAATCCGTATTGGGCGAGGGGGCGGATGGCAGTCCGGCCGCTGTCGTCGAAGAGTTCGCGAGAAGCACCGCGATGGCTTGCGAGATCGCCTTCAGTTGCAGCGCGATGTAGGGAAGCATTCCCACCACCGCGACAATGGTGACGACAGCGGCCACAGCCGGATTTTTGCCGTATCGCGCGGCGATGAAATCGGCGATCGAGGTTATGTTCTGCGATTTCGAAAGAACGATGAGCCTGCGCAGCAGCGGCATGGCCGCCGTGAAGGCGATGATCGGCCCGAGATAGACCGCGATGAAGTCGAACCCCTTCTCGGCGGCGGAGCCGATGCTGCCGAAGAACGTCCACGACGTGCAGTAGACGGCCAGTGCCAGCGCGTAAACGTAAGGACGCCCGAACAGGGTGCGGTTCTTCTTGCCGGCGCGGTCGCCGTACCAGGCAATGGCGAAAAGCGCTCCGATATAAAAGAAGGAACACCCGATAATGACCCAGCCGTCGATCATTGTTCTCTCATGTTCAAGCTGGATGAAAGCTGACGCGGGTCAGCCATGCGGACCTGGAATGTCAATGTAGAACCCGCACCGACGTTAAGCAACAGCGCTGCGTCTCGCCCGGCTTCCGATGAGCATATATTGCGCCAACGCCCCCGAAGGCAGCGCTTCCGCATGCGCATTCCGGCAATGCCCGCCAAAATGTCGCGCCAATCTCTCGCGACGTGTCTCTGTCGCGGCATTTGGCTGTGCCTCACCTCTACCTTATATGTCTCGATGTAACGAAACCGAAAAGCCTCCGACATGCCGACATCCATCGCCGACGCTCCCGCACCGCTCGCGGGACGCGGACCGGACCTTTCTCCCGCCGCGCTCGGGTTCACGGGATCACCGTCGAGCCATCGCGTTGTCGTGGCCATGTCGGGCGGCGTCGACTCGTCCCTGACGGCCGCGCTCGTCAAGCGCGCGGGCTACGATACGGTCGGCGTGACGCTGCAGCTTTACGACCACGGCGAGGCGACAGCGCGGAAGGGCGCGTGTTGCGCGGGCCAGGATATCATGGACGCGCGAGGCGTGGCGGACCGGCTCGGCATACCCCATTACGTGCTCGACTACGAGGACCGTTTCCGCCAGTCCGTGATCGACGAGTTCGCCGACAGTTATCTGGCGGGAGAAACCCCCGTTCCGTGCGTGCGCTGCAACCAGACGGTCAAGTTTCGCGATCTTCTGGCGACGGCGCGCGAGCTTGGCGCCTCGGCGCTCGTCACCGGACATTATGTGCGGAGCGTCCCCGGAGCGTGCGGCATCGAGATGCATCAGGCGGTGGACCCGGACCGCGACCAGAGCTACTTTCTCTTCGCGACAACGCAGGCGCAGCTCGACTTCCTTCGATTCCCGCTCGGTGGCATGACAAAGACCGAGACGCGAGAGATGGCCGCAGCCCTTCATTTGCCTGTTGCATCGAAGCCCGATAGTCAGGATATCTGCTTCGTGCCCTCCGGCGACTACGCGTCGATCATTCGGAAGCTCAGGCCGGAAAGCGGCGAGCCGGGCGACATCGTCCATGCGGACGGACGTGTGCTGGGCCAGCACCCTGGCATCATCAATTTCACTGTGGGCCAACGCAAGGGCCTCGGCATCGCAACGGGAGAACCGCTGTTCGTGATTCGGATTGAGCCATCGGCAAGACGTGTGATCGTGGGGCCGCGCGAGATGCTGCGGACCGCGCGTCTTTCCTTGCGCGACGCAAACTGGATCGGGGGCGGCTCGTTCGATGAAGCCGTGGCCGGCGGGCGCTCGCTGTTCGTGAAGGTTCGCTCTACGCAGCCGCCGCGCGAGGCCCGCCTTTTCGCGGAGAGTGGCGACGTTTGGGTGGAGCTGCCGGGCGGCGAATTTGGCGTCGCGGCCGGTCAGGCTTGTGTCTTTTATGACCGCGCGGGCGGCGCGGCCCGCGTGCTGGGCGGCGGATTTATCGAAAGGGTT
>NZ_JASGFR010000011.1:0-87820 GCF_047605405.1 Rhodomicrobium sp.
CACGAGCACGATAAGAATGCCGACGCCAAGGATGACGACCACGACCACGAGGGCGGCGAGCATCACCACTCGGAATTCCACGTCGAATATTCGTTCCACTGCTCCGCGCCGGAAAAGATCACGAGCCTGACCTTTGGCTATTTCAAGCAGTTCCCGAATGCGCAAGAACTCGATGTGTCTGTCATCACACCGAAGGGTCAATCGAGCTACGAAGTGACGAAGGACAAGCCGAAGCTCGAACTTAAAGGTGTCTGAGGTGATCGCTTCACCGTCTCCTTCCACCGAGGACAAGCCGCGCCGCCACGAAGGTGGCGCGGACGTCGTCCGCATCGACAGTGTGCGGTTCACATGGCCGGGCCGCAATCCGTTCACGCTCCGCATCGACGGCTTTTCCCTGGGACAAGGTGAGCGGCTCTTGCTGATCGGCCCCTCGGGCAGCGGCAAGTCCACGTTCCTGAGCCTGCTCGCCGGGATCGCGAAGCCCGACGCGGGCAAGGTCGATGTGCTGGGCACCGACATCGCGCGGCTCGACGGCGCGGCCCGCGACCGCTTCCGCGCCGAGCACTACGGGATCATCTTCCAGATGTTCAACCTCCTGCCTTACGGCTCTGTGCTCGACAATGTGCTGCTGCCGCTGAGTTTCTCGCCGTCACGGACAAAGCGGGCCGATGAGCGCGGCGGCGGACGCGCCGAAGCGGCGCGGCTCCTCGCCAATCTCGGGATCGAGCCTTCGCTGATCGCGAGCGGCAATGCTGCGAGCCTCAGTGTCGGCCAGCAGCAGCGGGTCGCCGCGGCCCGCGCGCTCATCGGCTCGCCCGAAATCGTCATCGCCGACGAGCCGACATCGTCGCTCGACCGCAACCGCCAGCAGGCTTTTCTCGACCTCCTGTTCGCGGAAGTGGAAGCGGCGGGCGCCACGCTCGTCATGGTGAGCCACGACGAGAGCCTCGCGGGACGCTTCTCGCGCGTCTCCGACCTTGCCGAAATCGCGCAAACCTCGCGCGGGGGACGGTCATGATTATCGTTCGCCTCGCGCTGCAGTCGCTCGCCAACCGCTGGCTGACGGCGTGCCTCACGATCCTTTCCATCGCGCTCAGCGTGATGCTTCTGCTGGGCGTCGAGAAGGTGCGCACCGGCGCGCGCCAGAGTTTCGCTGACACGATTTCCGGCACCGACCTCATCGTCGGCGCGCGGTCCGGCAATCTGAACCTGCTGCTCTATTCGGTTTTCCGCATCGGCAACGCGACCAACAACATCACCTGGAAGACCTATCAGGACATCAAGCAGCACCCGGACATCGGGTGGACCGTGCCGATCTCGCTCGGCGACAGCCATCGCGGCTTCCGCGTCATGGGCACGGTGCCCGAGTATTTCACGCATTATCATTACCGGCGCGGCCAGCCGCTCGCGTTCTCGGGGGGCGCGCCTTTCAGCGATCTTTTCGATGCGGTCATCGGCGCCGACGTTGCCGAACAGCTCGGCTACAAGGTGGGCGACAGGATCGTCGTCGCGCATGGGGCGGGCGCGGTGTCTTTCGTCGAGCACGACGACAAGCCCTTCCGCGTATCGGGCATTCTCGCGAAGACCGGCACGCCGGTCGACCGCACCGTGCATGTGAGCCTCGAAGCCATCGAAGCGATCCATGTCGACTGGCAGAGCGGCTCGCGCGATCCGACGAAGGCCGTGTCTGCCGACGACGTGCGCAGGATGGATCTGACGCCCAAGGCGATCACGGCGGCCTTCGTGGGGCTCAAGTCGCGGCTCGCCGCCTTCCGCGTGCAGCGCGAGGTGAACAATTATCGGCAGGAGCCGCTTTCCGCGATTCTTCCGGGCGCGACGCTTCAGGAGCTTTGGGGCCTCGTCGGCACGGCGGAAACCGCGCTTTCGGCTGTCTCCGGCATGGTGGTCGTCACGGCGCTGCTCGGCATGGTGACGATGATCCTGACGACGCTCAACGAACGCCGCCGCGAAATGGCGATCCTGCGTTCGGTTGGCGCGCGGCCGTCCACGATCCTTTCGCTGCTCGTCGTCGAGGCGGGCGTGCTGACTTTTCTGGGGGTTCTCGCCGGAACGCTGTTGCTCTATGGCGCATTGATCGGGCTTCAGCCCTATATTGACCGTACTTACGGGCTTCATATCGCGGTCGATCCGCCGAGCGCGGATCAGTTGAAGATCCTCGGCGGCATCGTGGCGGCGGGTTTCCTTGCGGGGCTGTTGCCTGCGCTTCGCGCCTATCGCCTCTCGCTCGCGGACGGCATGACGGTCCGCACCTGACGGAGAAGGACAGATGAAGAGACTGGCGGCGGCATGCGTGGTGCTTCTGTTGACGACGGCTTTCGCGCCGATCGACAACGAGCCGCCGGTTGAAATCGGGTGGAGCAAGCTTGTTCCGCCCGCGCCCGTCGTGCCGCCGAACGTGAAGTCAAAAAGCTTCCTGTCGGGCGCGACGCCTTCGCCCGCGCTCGGCGGCAGCGAGCCGCCACCGCCGCTGCTTCCGCCCGGCGAGGACAGGCCGTGGCTTTCCGAGCGGCGCAATCAGCCGGGGGCGGGCGCACCCGTGCCGGTGGTGCAGGAACTGGACGGCAAGCGCGTCAAGATCGGCGGCTATGTCGTGCCGCTCGATTTCGACGCGACGAACGTGAAGGAGTTTCTGCTTGTGCCCTTCGTCGGCGCCTGCATCCACGTTCCGCCGCCGCCGCCGAACCAGATCATCTATGTGAAGGTTTCGAACGGGTTCGACGTGGCAGGCTCGTTCGATCCCGTATGGGTGACGGGCAGGATTTCGGTCGCCTCGCAATTCACCGGGCTCGCCGAAACGGGCTACGCCATCGACGCGGACGCGGTCGAGACGCGCAAGGAGTAGCGCGCCCCGACCTTTCGGTTTTACCGGCGCTCGCACACGAGGATCGGCGCGTACTGGATCAGGAACAGGCCGAACGCCGCGAGCCAGAGCACGCCCGAAGCCGTATAAAAAACCATCGCATGGTCCGGGAAAAACCCGGCGAGCGGCCGCGACAGCCCCGCCAGCACGAGCGTGACATAACTCGCCTGCGTGATGCGCGAGGCCGCCAGCGCCCGGCCCGTATGCGCGAGGCTCGCCCGCGTCATCACGGCCACGATCATGGTGGAGATGACGCCGACCGTCAGGATGTGGAGCACCGACCATGTCGGCACGAGGTCGAGCGCGGCGGCGGCGATGGCGGCGAATGCGAGCGGCACGAACGCATAGGCGACGTGCAGGATGAAGAGCAGCGGGTCGTTTGCCGCCTTCCAGCCGCGCCAGCGATAGAGGCGGTAGCTCTGCATCGCGAAGGCGAGGGCCGCCGGGAACGCGGTCCAGGGGGTCGACGGCGCGGCTGTGTAGAAGCCGAGCGCGACCGCCCCCACGGCTATGGCGGCGATGTCGTAGCGGCCGAAAGGCGCTGGCAACGGGCTTTTCCCGAAGCGGTTGAGCCAGTTATGCGTGAAGCTCGGAACGATCCGGCCGCCGACCAGCATCACCATCACGGTAAAGGCCGAGACGCCGAGCCGCGCGGGGGTGGTCTCGTCGCCGCCGGTGATGACCGCCGCATGAAACCAGACGTTCGCGCCTGTCAGGAACAGCACCGCGGCGAGGATTTTCAGATCGCCCCATTTCTTCCCCGCGATGAGTTCCCGCGCCACGATGAAGGCAAGCGCAGGCAGAAACACCGCGTCGATTGCGGCGGAGGAGGTGACGCCTGGCGTGTCCGGCGCAAGCATGGCGGCGCGCCCCGCGCACCAGATCGCAAACAGGGCCGCGAGCGGCCAGCCAGAGACGGGCAGGCGCCCCGTCCAGTTGGGTATGGCCGTCAGCAGGAAGCCCGCGAGCGCTGCGGTGGAGAAGCCGAACAGCAATTCATGCGCGTGCCAGTATGTCGCCCCGTAGCTGCCGCCGATGGGCAGGTGTCCGGCAAGCGCCGCGATCCAGAGCGCCATCGACGCAAAGGCCCATATGCCCGCCCCGAGGAAGAACGGCCGGAAGCCGTAGGAGAAGAGAACCGGGCCGGTGCGGGCGAGGCCGCGCGGTGTGCCTCCGCGCGGAGCGGCGGCGGGTCGGGGCGAGACGGTAGCTGTGGCTGTGGCGCTGGTCATGGGCGAAAATCCTTCGTTCGCCTCACTTTAGCGGAATTCCGGCGGGCGCCTGTTTGTCGCGGCGCAACTTCAGAAGCGGTTCGCTCCTCTTTCGGTCGGGAGAAGGGTTAATCGCGCGTTGCGTCGGCGAGCCTTGCGAGTTTCGCGGGATCGCGCACCACGAGCTTCCGGCGTCCACCTTCGACAAGCCCTTGCGCCTCCCAAGCACTCAGGATGCGCGATACGGTGTGCAGCGTGGTGCCGGTCATCTCGGCGATGTCGCGCCGGCTGATGGGGAAATCGACGCGCGTGCCGCCCGCATCCGCCTTGCCCGCCTGATCGACGAGCCGCAGCACTGTGTGCGCCACGCGCCGCTCCACTTCCTGTGTAGACATTTCCCTGATGCGCGTGTGGGCCTCATCGAGCCGCTGCCCGATGGTTCGTATCGCGTTCATGGCGAGATTCGGGTTCGCCTCGACGAAGGCGTTCCAGTTGGCGGAGGGCCACCCCGCGACGACGCTGTCGACCACGGCCGTCGCGGTGCCAGGGTAATCGGGGCGGGTGAGCGCACAGGCGAAGCCCAGAAGGTCGCCCGGATTGACGATGCGCACGATGATCTGCTGACCGTCGGCGGCGATCTGGTGGACCTTCAGGCGGCCGTCGAGGAGCAGATAGAAAGACGTGGCCGCCGCACCCTGTTCGAAGACGGCCGCTCCTTCGGCGACACGTCGCGCCGTGGCACGCGATGCGAGCAGCTCGATTTGCGCGTCGGTCATCGATGCGAACAGCGCAAATCCCTTGAACACGCCCTTGTCCAACGCCACGATGACTGCCTTTCTCCTGGCCGCTCTTCGATCGTTTCCGAGCCGACAGCGGTAAGCTTGGAACCCATCATACAGGAAAACGCCGGTCGCCACTTCAAACGCAAGTCTGGAATGGTGTTTCAGCGAAACCGCTTCATGCGCTTGCGAGGGACTCGTAAACGTCCTCCTCCTGCGCGTTGTGGAGGCGCACCAGAGATTCGAGGTTCTCGATGACCCGTTGCGCGTCGCGAATGAGATAACGGTCGGCGTCGCCCGATGACAGGCTCTCGGCAAGCCGCGCCAGAAGCCGAGCCAGGTGCAGGATTTCCCGATGCGCGCGGCTCATCGCCGACATGGCGGAAACATGCTCCGGGAATGTCGAGAGCTTTGGATAAAGCTCGCTTTCATCGGCGCGTTCATGTCGGACGACGCTTTGCTGGACGATCCGGTTGGCTTCCGCGATGAGCGTCGCGGCGCTGCGGCCCGTCGCATCGTCAAGCGCGTCGGCGATCTCGCGCAAGCGATCGAGGCTCTTTTCCAGCGCGCGGTGATCCGCTCCGAAAAACTCGGGGGAAAGCCCTACCGATGCAAGAGGCGGTCGCTTCCTGCCCGCTCCGAGTGCCCGAAGGGCATTAAGGATCACCAGCACATCGATGGCTTCCTGAGAGATGGCGGCGGGAACGGGCGCCAGCCAGCCGAGCAGCGCCGCGATCATGGCGAGGCCGGAAAGGGCCATGCCGGCGACGATGCTCTCGCGCGCAATCGCAACCGTGCGGCGCGCGATCTGCACGGCTTCCGCCACCCGGTCGAGGCGGTCCACGAGAATGACGACGTCTGCCGCCTCGGACGAGGCCGTCGCACCGCGCGCCCCCATGGCGATACCGACGTCGGCCGCGGCCAGAGCCGGGGCATCGTTTATCCCGTCTCCCACCATGACCGTCGCGTGGGCCTTGCGCTCGGTCGCCACGGCATCGACCTTGTCCGCGGGCGAGCGTTCGGCCAGAACCGTGTCGAGATCGAGAGCGGCGGCTATGGTTTCGGCGGCATCCGCCCGGTCGCCCGTGACCATGACCATGCGGCGGACGCCCGACGCCCGCAGCGTCTGGATCGCGCGCGGCGCTTCCCTGCGCAGTTCGTCGGCGAAAAGCAGTGCGCCGATTACCTGACCGTTCCGCGCCACGAACACACAGAGAGCCGAGCGCCAGCTGGCTCGCCGCAGGGCCCGCGTCGCCCAGTCGGGCAGGCTTCGTCCGCCGAAAATCAGTTCGGCCGATCCGGCCCTGACACGTTGCCCTGCCAACATGCCTTCGAGCCCCGAACCGGCCTCTTCACGGACATTTGCGGGGAAATCGAGTGAAAGCCCTCGATTCCTCGCGGCGGCGACGATGGCCGAGGCGATGACGTGATGGGAGGCCTGTTCCAGACCGGCGGCGAGGCGCAGCACTTCGTCTGCGTCCTCGCCCGGCGCCGTTTCGATGGCCGACAGGCGCGCTCCGCCAGCGGTCAGCGTGCCGGTCTTGTCGAACATCGCGGTGTGGACGCGGCCGAGCGCCTCGAGCGGTGCGCCACCCTTGACGAGGATGCCATGGCGCGCGGCCCGGGAAACGCCCGCGATGAAGGCGACGGGAGCCGCGAGGATGAGAGGGCAGGGCGTAGAGGCGACGAGCACCGCCAAGGCGCGCATGGGATCGTCCGAGATGAACCACGCGATGGCGGCCAGCGCGAGCGTCGCCGGAAGAAGCAGCAAGGCATAACGGTCCGCCATGCGGATGAACGGCGCCTTCGCGGTCTGGGCGGCCGTCACCATCTTGACGATGCCCGCATAGGTGCTGTCGGCTGCGGAGGCGGTGGCCTGCATCTCGAAAGCTTCCCCCGCGTTGACGGCGCCGCTTCGCACCGGTTCGCCCGCCTTGCGCTCCACCGGGATGGGCTCGCCGGTCAACGCCGATTCATCGAGCGTAGCCTTCGTGGCGAGGAGAGTTCCATCGGCCGGAACAATCTCGCCCGCGCGGACGAGCAGCCTGTCCCCGGTTCCGATCGCGTCGACCGACACGTCGTCGAGACGGTCGCCGACAAGCCGGTGAGCGAGGCGAGGGGCGCGGTCCAGCAGGTCTTTCAAATTGCGCTCGGCGCGAGTTACCGCGAAATCTTCGAGCGCGTTTCCGCCCGCATACATGACGGCCACGACGATCGCGGCGAGGTTCGCTCCAAGAAGGACCGCGGCCCCCATGCCGATGAAGGCCACGGCGTCGACGCCCATCCGGCCCGCAGCCAGATCGCGGGCGATGGATACGCCAAGCGCGAGGAGGACAGGCAGCGTGCCGAGAAGCCAGAATAACTGCGCAGTCTCCGGCCTTCGCACGGAGTACGCCGCCAGCCCCGCCGCAAGCGCAACAAGCGAATAGAAGATCAATCCGCGCCGTATGAACCGTTGACCGATCATCGCGGACCTTTCTTGCCGCCAGCACGGGCGCCGTGCGCGTTCCTCGCCCCCGCCCTCCAATCTTGATTGGAGGTGCGCGTGGAGAGGTCGCGTCTTGTCGCACGAAGCGCGAAACGGAGTGGCGGAACCTCGCGTTGCCTGTTATTCGATAGACTTGATCGAGAGAGTTTTGGCATAGCCTGAGAGCGAATAGCCGCCGGAAAGCGCGCCCGGAATCTTATGCGCAAAAGGTGTTGTGCGCCCTAACGTCGGCCTGAGGCCGATAACGACAACCGATGTGATCAACGCTGTGAAGCCGTCCCTTTTTCGTCTGAGCCTCCTGCTGGTCCTCGTGATCCTGATGCGTCCGGCTTCAGCGTCAGACGGCCTTGCGAATGTTCAGCGGCTGGTTTTCGTGGCGGGGCGCGATACGACGTCGGTCGTTGCTGTCCGCACGGATACGGATACTCTCGTCGGCGGCATCGACCTTGGCGTGGTGCCGCGCGGCATTCAGGTCTCGGAGGCGCTGGCCAAGCTGGTGGCGGTCGACGGCAAGAGCGCCGGCGTCTTCGTGGCGGATCTGGCTTCAGGCTTCGTCAGTGTTGTCCCGCTTCGGTTTGTGCCGGTGCGCCTCGTGCTGACGACAGATGGGCGCACCGCGATAGCCGCAAGGGACGAGACCGGCGAAATCGCGCTTCTCGATCTGACGGCGTTGCGAGAAAAAGTGCGGATCGATGGGCCAACCGGCATCCGCGACCTGATGGCCCGGCGAGACGGACGATCCATCTTCATCGCCGCGAAGTCCGTAGAAGGCGTCGCCGTCTACAACGCCTCGACCGGGAAACGAACCTCGATTATCGGTCGGCGGCAGGCCAGCGCGCTGGCGCGTTCGCTTGTCGGACACGACGGCTTTGCCCTATCCGCCGAAGATGCGCGAGATGCGCGGTTCGTCACACGCTTCGACATGGAGACCGGTGCCTTCTCGGAAATGCCGGGCCGCGGAGCGGCCATCTACCCGGCGATTCGTTGGCTTCTCCTTCCCGATCCCGCATCGCGGACCGTCGATCTGCTGCCGCTCGACGGTGGACGGAAGCCAACCCGGTTCGGCGCAGATGCGAGCGTCTACGCCGCTTACAGCGGACTTTTCGATACCGTCGCCTTCGTGCCCGGCGCAAAATCGGTTTTCGTCTACGATCTGGACAGGCTGAAGCCCCTGGACGAAATCCCGCTTCCGGGCGCGCCGGGGCCCGGTGTCGTCACGCCGGAAAGCACGAAGCTTTATCTTCCGGTCGCCGATGCGGGGGAGTTGCTCGTGATCGATGCCGCGTCGCGCGCCGTGGCCGGGCGGATAAAACTCGATTTTTCGCCGTCGCTCGCCGTCATGGCTGGCGGCTATGGCGTGTGCCACTGAACAGAAGCCTGTCCTCAAATCCCGAAGACGCTTCAGGCTGGATCAGCCTGCGCTAAACTCTGTTTGAAGCAGACAGGCTCGATCGACAACGCAAATCGCAGCGTCGTGCCCGCAGATTTGCGGCATGACGCCGTTGCTCCCTACCGGGGCGCGACAGTCACGTCGAGCCCGTAGCTGCCGAGAATGGAAGCGGCGCGCTCCGCCTTCGGCTCTATCCGCGAATGAACGGTGTAGGTCTTTCCGAGCGCGGTATATTTCGACACGCCGAACTCATGGTAAGGCAGGACTTCGATCTTCGGCAGACGCGCGGTCTTCATGAAGCGGCCGAGCGCGTGGAGATTGTCGTCCGTATCGTTGTAGTCGGGAATGAGCGGCAGCCGGACGATGACCGGAAATCCCCGTTCGCCGAGGTGGCGCGCGTTTTCGAGGATGCGGGCGTTGCCTATGCCGGTGGCCTCCCGGTGGCGGGCGTCGTCCATGTGCTTGAGATCGAGCAGGATGAGATCGATCGCTGGGAGAAGCGTCTCGAAGCTCTCCCACGGCAGAAAGCCGGTCGTGTCGAGACAGGTGTGAAAGCCAAGCTCATCATGCAGAAAGCCGAGAAGCGCGCCAGTAAATGCGGGCTGTGCCAGCGCCTCGCCGCCGCTCAGCGTGACGCCGCCGCCGCTTTGCATGAAGATCCGCCAATGCTGGCGCACCTCCGTCGAGACTTCCTCCACCGTCATGCGTCGGCCCGATAATTGCCGCGCATCCTGCGGACAGACCGAAACGCAAAGCCCGCACAGCTTGCAGGCCGTTTCGTCGCGGCGCAGTTCATCATCCGCGACGGCGAGCGCCCCGTTCGGGCATTCCTCGACACAAATGCCGCACAGCGTGCAGAGCTTTTCGAAATGGAGAAGTTCGGGCAGGTGCTTCTGCGACTCGGGATTGCTGCACCACCGGCACGTCAGCGGGCAGCCCTTGAGAAAGACGGTCGAGCGGACGCCGGGGCCGTCATGCACGCTGAAATGCTGGATGTCGAAGACGATGCCGCTCGGATTGTCCGCCGGTTTCATGTGAGATGGTTCCTGGTCCCGGCATGCGGGGCACGGGCGAGCCGCCATCGGGCTCGCCCGCGGTTTTGTCAGCAGTCGAAGGTCAGTTCCGTGCGCGCGATGATCTCGTCCTGCACGCCCTTGTGCAGGCGCGTGAAGTAGGCGCTGAAGCCCGCCACACGCACCGTCAGCCCCTTGTAGGCGTCCGGGTTCGCCTGCGCCTTCCGCAGGGTGTCCGACGTCACCACGTTGAACTGAATGTGCGAACCGCCCGCATCCATGTACGTCTTGATGAGGGACAGAAGTTTCCGCGCCCCGCCGATGCCGGAAAGAGCGCTCGGATGGAACTTCATGTTGAAGTGGTTCGAGCCGTACTTCACCGCGTCAACGGCTTGTGCCGCGGACTGGATCAGCGCGAGCGGTCCTTTCTTGTCGGTTCCGGGCGTCGCGGACACGCTGCCGTCCGTCAGCGGCCGGCCTTTCTGGCGTCCGCTCGGCAGCGCGCCGGTCTTCAGGCCGTAGTAGTTGTGGATCGAGAGCGAGTAGGCCTCGATGTTCGCGATGTGGTCGCCGAAGTAGCTGTAGCCGGCGGCGTGGAACGTCTTGAAGGCGTCGTCATAGACGCGGCGCACAAGCGCATCGATCTCGGGATCGCCGTTGCCGTGCTTCGGCGCGTTGAGGCACAGCGTTTGAATGCGCTCATGGCCTTCGAAGTTTGCGTCGACGGCATCGAGCAGTTCGCCGAGTGTCAGCCGCTGGGTGTCGAACACGAGATGTTTGATCGCGGCGAGCGAGTTCGCGGCATCGATACCCGCATTGCTGATGACGAAATAGAGGTAGTAATCCACCCCGCCGTCGAACACGTGCTTGCCGCGTTCGAGGCAACCGCCGTAAAGCGCGGAGCGGAACGCGGGCGCGATCGTGTCGCCGAGCGCCTTGGTCGAGACGGAACCGAACGCGCGCTGGACGTTGAAGAGGTGCTCCACCTGGCGGAGCCACGCGGCATAGACGTCCTCGAAGCTCTTGAACGCGCGGGCGTCGCCGGTGCGGGCGCCGACGAAGAGGCCCGTGCCGGGGTCGACGCCGTCATGCAGCGCGAGTTCGATGCACTTCGCGAGGTTGAACGTCCCGCCTTCATGAATGAACGCAGTCCGCCCTTCGACGCCCGTGCCGACGCAGCTCATGTTGATGCTGGCGCGCGCGTCCTCGATGGTGACGCCGACCTTGGCGTGCCGCGCGAGCGTCCGCTCGATGATGAGGCGCGTGTTCATCCATTGCGGCTGGCCGAGGCCCGTGCGTTCCAGTTCGACGGCCTTGAGCAGGAAGTCTTCCTTCAGGCCGTCGTGATAGAGGATGGTGATGGTCGGCTGGATGTTTTGCAGCTCGATTTGCGTGTCGAGGAGGACGTAATCGAGTTCAGTCGTGGCATCCTGTCCGGCCGCGTTGAAGCCGCCGAGATTGATGGTGTGCCCGGTGTGGCCCGAGTTGGTGCGCGCCGAGATGAGACCCTGATAATAGCCATATTCGAGGATCTTCACGAAAAGGCACTTGAACCATGCCTGCGCGTCTTCCCGCGTGAAACCGTTTTGCAGCTTGTCGGCCTGGAACCAAGGGTCGAGATACTGGCCGATGCGTCCGGGCGACGAGCCGCAGCCGCTCTGTTCGATCTGGTTGCCGAGATGCAGGAACCACCAGAACTGAATGGCCTCGCGGAAGTTGCGCGGCGGATTCTCCGGCACGTGGCGGCACACTTCGGCGATTTGCAGAAGCTCCGCGCGGCGCACGGCGTCGCCCGTCTCGCCCGCGAGCTTGTCGGCGAGATCTGCGTAGCGGTGCGCGAGATGGATCAGCGCGTTGAGCGAAATCAGCACTGCGCGATAGAAGTCGATCTTCGACGCGTTGTCCTGAGTAAGCGGAAGCGCCTTCAGCCGCCCTTCCGTTTCGCGGATGATGTCGCCAAGGCCGCGCCGGATGAAGGTTGCATAGTCGAGGGTGCCCGAGCCGATGGTGTAGGGCGCGGTTTCGGTGATGAGGCCAGCGGCGACGCTGTCGCGCGGATCGAAGCCGTGAAGCTCACGCGAAAGCTCGCGGGCCCGCGCCTCGGCGGAGCGCGTCTGGAAGTATTTCGCGGTCTCGATGAGGGTCGCGCGTTCCTCATCGCTCAACTCCACTTCGCCCAGATGGCTCACCATCGGCTGATCGGCTTCGCGAAGGATCCACTCCGCGCCCCATTCGGGATAGGGGTAAACGCCAGCGGGCTTGCTCGTCACCGTGCCGACGAGCGGGTTGTCGTCGATGTAGAGCGTCTTCTTTTGCAGAACGCGCTCGAAGACGCGGGCGCGAAGAACCACGGTCGGCTCTTGCGCGTATTCACGATACACGTCGAGGAGATGGGTCAGCCGTTCGGTGTCGATCTTCTGAGGGGCGTCGAGCAGAAATTCCTTTGCGCGCGAGGCGGCCTCGGCACAGCGAGCGGACTGGGCGGCGTCCGTCAGCTTTCCGTCCGCGCGGAACGGGCTGAGGCCGGGAATCGAAGATACGAGCAAGGCCTCCGGTGAGGCGTTCTGTACGGGCATGGAGCGGGCTCCTTCAGTGTGAAATTTGAATTTGCAGGCGCGGGTGGGGTCAGGCCGCTTCCGAAGCGGCCTCGAAGACGTTCATTTCCGCAAGCACTTCGCTTTGCAGCGCCACGAATTCGGGGCTGGAGCGCCTGCGGGGATAGTCGAGATCGACGGTGAGCTGGCGGGAGATACGGCCGGGCTTGGCGCTCATCACGGCGATCTCGTTGCTGAGGAAGATCGCCTCGCCGACGTCGTGCGTTACGAGGATCATGGTCGTCTTCTCGAAGCGCCAGATGCGGAGCAACTCGTCCTGAAGGCGCAGCCTGGTGAGCGCGTCGAGAGCGCCGAGCGGCTCGTCGAGCAGGAGCACTTCCGGCTTGTTGACGAGTGCGCGGGCGATGGCCGCGCGTTGGGCCATGCCGCCCGACAACTGGTAGGGGTAGGCTTGCTCGAAGCCGTTCAGCCCGACGAGCGTGATATGCTCACGAACGATCTTCGCCTTTTCCTTCGACGACCCGGGCGCGTTTTCGAGGCTCAGCGCGACGTTCTGCTCAAGCGTCAGCCAGGGCAGCAGCCGGTGATCCTGAAAGACGATGCCCCGCGCGAGGCTCGGCCCCGAGATCTGTTTCCCGTTGAGAAGAATGCTTCCCTCGTAATCCTGATCGAGACCCGCGATCAGGCGAAGCAGCGTCGACTTTCCGCAGCCGGAAGGGCCGACGATGCTGAGGAACTGTCCGGATTCGACGTTCAGTTCGATGTTCGAGAGGACGGTCAGGCGTCCGCCGTCGTGGCCCTGGTAGTGTTTGCCGACCGACCTGATTTGCAGTTTGGACATCTGTGTTTTCCGTTTGAGATCGATCAGCCTTCGAAACCCTGCTTCCAGCGCAACAGCCTGCGCTGCGCCAGGTACATGATCCTGTCGATGGTGAAGCCCACGAGGCCGATGATGATCATGCAGACGACGAGTTGGTCGGTGAGCAGCAGCCCTTGCGCGCGGAAAATCAGGAAGCCGAGCCCTTCGAGGCCGCTCAGTCCTTCCGCGATAACGACCATCGCCCATGCGAGACCGGCTGCGTAGCGCAGCGAAACCATGATCGAAGGGAAGGCGGAAGGCAGGACGACTTTCCGCACCATCTGCCAGCGCGTCAGCGTCAGTACGTTCGCCAGTTCGATATGGCTCTTTTCCACGTTCCTGATGCCCTGAAGGGTGTTGAGAAACACAGGGAAGAAGACAGCCTTCGCGATGACGAGCACCTTCGCGGGCGCACCGATGCCGAGCCAAAGAACGATGAGCGGCAGCCAGGCGATGCCGGGAATATGGCGCAAGGTATCGAATGTCGGCCCGAAAAACTGCTCGACGCGTTTTGAAAGCCCGGCGGCGATGCCGAGCACGATGGCTGCGGTCGCGCCGTAGACCAGCGCCTGCCCGACGATGGACACGCTCGAAATGAAGTCGTTGGCGAGGCGCTGCTTCGTGATCATCAGCCAGAAGGCTTCGGCCACCTTGACCGGCGCAGGCAGGAAGACGGCCTCCACCCATTGGTAGGTGGAAGCCGCCTGCCAGAGCGTGACGATGATGAGGGGCAAAAGAAGCCCGATGACGTTGATTTTCCCGAGAAACCTTGCCGCCCTTCGCGAGGGCGGCCGGGCTTCTGCCAGGTCCAGATAGCTGCTTGTGGTGCTCATTTCCATCCGCCCGACGGGCGCCTCGCTCTGGAGGCGCCCGAAATTAACTAGTTGTAGATGGAGTACTCGCCGCCGACGAAGAACCGCCCGTCGATGAAGGTGTCGACCTGGTCATCGGTCAGCCTGCGCTCGTTCAGGATGTCGTCGCCGTTGGCCACATACCATTCCTGAAAGGTCTTGATGGCGAGGCGAGCCTTGTCCGCGCGCGGCTCACCGGCCATGAATTCCCACTCGCCGGGGTGCGTAATCTGGAAGCGGGCGACCTCAGCCGGAACGCGTGTTTCGCGGGCCACGATTTCAGTGGCTTCCTCGACATGGTCGAGCGCCCATTCGCGGGTGCGTTCGCGCGCGATCAGAAACGCTTTCACCACCTCGGGGTATTTGTTCACAAAGTCGCGCCGCGCGAAATAGGTGACGCGGCCGGCGTGATTCACGTAGATGCCGTCATCAGGGGAGCGGCTCACGACCTTGAATTTGCCGGAAAGCCACGGGCCGGTGAAGGCGCTGGCGGCAAGATGCGCGGTCGTGGCGTCGGTCGCGCCGGAAAGGACGGCGGAAATCGCAACGGCCGAGTTGTCGATGGATTCGTAGCGCACGCGCCCCTGCTTCAGGCGTGAATCGAACGGCAGGCCCGCCTGGGTCAACTGCTCGAAAGGAGACGACCAGTAGCAACTGATACGGCTGGAACCGAATTTCTTGCCGTCGAGATCCTTGACGGTCTTGATCGCGTCGTTATCGGCCCGCGCCAGGATCGGCGCGCGATAGCGGTTCGAGGGCTCGGACGCCCAGATGATGACGCCGTCGAGGCCGTTGGCGCGGTGAATGGTCGCCGGATAGATCATGCGCTGCGCGATGGCGATAGCGCCGCCACCGACCGCGGCGGCTTCAGCGCCGAGAAGATCGGCGGCACCGCCCGCGATGAGGTTGATCTTCGTCGTCCCGATCTTGTCGAACTCTTCTTTGAAGAAACCCTTTTCCCGCGCAATCACGGTCCACTGCGTCAGCTGCAGATTAATTGAAGGCAGAACGTCGGCGCGCGCCACGGGAGCGCTCACCCCAACCATCATCGACACTGCTGCTGCACAAGATGCAATGCGCACCCACCGGCTGATCCTGCTATTCACGGTAATCCTCTCAAAGTTTATGATGATATCTTTTATAGACGATGAGGGCGTTGTCAACGCAAAGATTTTCTCCAGTGAAATCAAATTCCACCTCCGTGGAGGCAAAAGCTTCCCCTCATAATCCGATGCGATGCGAAAGACAGCCCCTCATTGGCCATTCACAGGCATCAGCAACGCCCAGCGGGATCGTCATGAGGACTTCGGTGCCGAAAGCGCGGGAACCGGCAAACTGGCGTTCAAAGTGAAAAGGTATCTAAGTACGTCTAGCGATCTACTCAAAAATGACTGGACCATTCGTGTCGTCTCTCTATAAATCATCGGATTCTGGGCTTGCCCCGAGCGGGCCCGGGTGGCCGCTCGTTGCGCCGCGTCGCCAATTCCAAATCAGAAATGCACATGGCTCATTCCGAAGTTTACCCGGTGCCGCCGGATTTTGCCGCCCGCGCGCATGTCGACTCGGCCGCCTATGAACGCCTTTATCGCTGGTCCATCGAGGATCCGGACGGGTTCTGGCGTGAAGAGGCCGCGTTCCTCGACTGGATCAAGCCGTTTACCGAGGTGTCGGACACCAGTTTCGATTTGAGCGATTTCCGCATTCGCTGGTTCGCCGATGGCACGCTCAATGGTTCCGTCAACTGCATCGACCGCCATCTTCCGGCGAAGGCGAACAAGCCCGCCGTTCTTTGGGAAAGCGATAAACCGGGCGAAAGCCGCGTCGTCACGTGGGGCCAACTCGCGGACAAGGTAAACCGGCTCGCGAACGTGCTGAAAAGCCTCGGCGTCGGCAAGGGGGACGTCGTTGCAGTCTATCTGCCCGTCATACCGGAAGTCATGGTGGCGATGATGGCCACCATCCGCATCGGTGCGGTTCATACGGTGGTGTTTTCGGGTTTCTCGGCGGAGTCGCTCGAAAACCGGATCGCCGATTCGAAAGCGAAGGTTCTCATCACAGCCGACGAAGGGTTTCGCGGCGGGCGCGTGTCGCCGCTGAAGCGCAACGCCGACGACGCAGTGCGAGATCAGCCGAGCATCGAACACGTGATCGTGGTGCGCCGCTCGGGCGCCGACGTTCCGTTCACGCCGGGCCGCGATCTCTGGTACGACGAGGCGACGGAGGCGGCCGAGCCGTGGTGCGAGCCGGTCGAGGTGGGCGCGGAAGACCCGCTTTTCATTCTCTATACATCCGGCTCGACCGGCAAGCCGAAGGGGCTCGTTCACACGACCGCCGGCTATCTCGTGCATGCGGGCACGTCGTGGCGCATCATCTTCGACTGGCATGAGGGGGATGTGTTCTGGTCGACGGCCGATGTCGGCTGGGTCACGGCGCACAGCTACAAGCTTTACGGGCCGCTGCTCAATGGCGCGACAACCGTCATGTTCGAGGGCGTGCCGAGCTACCCCGACCCTTCGCGCTGGTGGTCGATCATCGAAAAGCACCGGGTCAATATCTTCTATACCGCGCCGACGGCGCTTCGCTCGCTCATGCGTGAAGGCGAGGCCCCGGTGAGAAAGCACGATCTGTCGAGCCTTCGCGTGCTGGGCTCGGTCGGCGAGCCGATCAATCCGGATGCGTGGCGCTGGTTTCATTCCGTGATCGGCGGAGGGCGCTGCCCCATCGTCGATAATTACTGGCAGACCGAAACGGGCGCGGTGACGCTCGTGCCGATTCCCGGCGCGATTCCGAACAAGCCGGGCATGGCGGCAAAACCCTATTTCGGCATTCGTCCCGAGGTCGTCAGCCCCGAAGGCGTTACGCTCGAAGGCCCGGCGGATGGAAACATGTGCTTCCGTGGCTCGTGGCCCGGGCAGGCGCGCACCATCCTGCACGATCACGAGCGGTTCCTGAAAACGTACTTCGCGCCGTTTCCGGGGCGGTTCTTTTCCGGCGACGGCGTCACCAGAGACGAGGACGGCTATTACCGCATCGCCGGACGTGTGGACGATGTGATCAACGTATCGGGTCATCGGCTCGGCACTGTCGAACTCGAAAGCGCCATTGCCTCTCACCCGGCTGTCGCGGAATCCGCGGTCGTCGGCTACAATCACGACGTGAAGGGGCAGGGGGTCTTTGCCTATGTCACGCTCAAGGCGGAGGTGCCCGAAACGGACGAATTACGGCGCGAGATCACGCAATGGGTGCGCGCGCGCATCAGCCCGATCGCTTCGCCGGACGTTATCCAGTGGGCGCCGGCGCTGCCGAAAAACCGCGCGGGCAAGATTCTCCGCCGCATTCTCCTGAAGATTGCCAACAACGATTTTTCGGATTTCGGCGACACCTCGACGCTCGCCGATGCCTCCATCGTCGAAGACATCGTCGCACGCCGCAAGGCCGAACTCGCCAGAACCGAAGCCGCCAGAACAAAAAGAGGAAACGCATGAACGCCGACGACCTCCGCGCCCTTCAGGCGCCGCTGAAGGAGCGTTACAAAGCCGAGCCCGAGGCTGCCACCATCACGCTGAAGGCTCGCGGCGACCTCGACGCCGACAGCGTCGTCTGCCGCGTCGACACCGGCAAGGCGCTCGTCGAGGCGGGATTGCATCCCGCGACCGGCGGAACGGGCGCTTTCGCCTGCTCGGGCAACATGCTGCTCGATGCGCTCGTGGCCTGCGCGGGCGTGACGCTGAAGGCGGTTGCGACAGCCATCGGCTTCGAGCTCAGGGGCGGCGTCGTGTCGGCGGAAGGCGACCTCGATTTTCGCGGTACGCTCGGCGTTGCGAAGGACGCGCCCGTGGGCTTTCGCGCCATCCGCCTCGCCTTCGATCTGGAAACCTCGGAGCCGCAGGAGCGCATCGACCAGCTCGTGAAGCTGACCGAGCGCTATTGCGTCGTTTATCAGACGCTTGCGAAGCCTGCCGACCTCGGTCTTACCGTCAGGACGACGGCGGCATAAGCGCCGCCCCGGCTATTCCGCGCGCGCCTCTCCGAGCGCTTCCGAAAGGTCTTCGTAAAGATCGTCGACCGCTTCGAGGCCCACCGAAAGGCGCAAAAGATCTTCGGGGACGGGCGAGCGCGGCCCTTCGATACTGGCGCGATGCTCGATCAGGCTTTCGACGCCGCCAAGCGAGGTTGCACGCTTCCAGATGGATACGCGCGCAGCCGTGGCGATAGCGGCCCGCTCGCCCCCATGCACCCGGATGGAGAGCATCCCGCCAAAGCCGCCCTGCATCTGGCGGCTGGCGAGCTGGTGGCCCTTGAAGCCAGGCAGCCCGGGATAAAGAACCTCCGCAACCGCTGGATGGGCGGAAAGGCGTTCCGCCAGCGCCTGCGCCGAGGCGCATTGCCAGCGAACGCGCGCGAACAGCGTACGCATGCCGCGCTGAAGAAGCCACGCCTCCAATGTGCCGGGTACGCCGCCGTTCTGACTTTGAACCGTCTTGATGTTCGCCCAGAACTCATCCTGCCGCGCAGTCGTAACCGTGCCGACGACCGCATCCGAATGGCCGTTGAGATACTTGGTGGCGGAGTGCATCACGATGTCGGCGCCGAGCGAGAGCGGCCGCGTGAGAACCGGCGTGGCGACGGTGGAGTCGACTGCGAGGCGCGCGCCCGCCGCATGCGCGATCTCGGCAGCCGCCGCGATGTCGTACACGGTCCACAGCGGATTCGCCGGCGTTTCGAGCCAGACGAGCTTCGTGCGGCCCGGAGCGATCGCGGCTTTCAGCGCGTCGATGTCGCCCGCATCGACGAAATCCACCACAAGCCCCCAGCGTGACGCGAAGCCTTCGAGCCATGCCCGCAACGCCCAGTACATCACGCGCGGAACGACGACATGATCGCCGGGCGTAAGCGCCAGAAACACGGCGTTCGCCGCCGCCATGCCCGAGCCGAACAGCGCCGTTTCGGCGCCGCCTTCCAGCGCGGTCAGCGTCTCGGCCGCCGTGTCGAAGGTGGCGTTCTGTGCGCGGGAGTAGACGCGTCCGCGCCGATAGAGATTGTCGGGATCGCGGATATAGGTCGTCGTCGGATAGAGCGGGGGAATGAGTGCCCCCGTCGCTTCGTCTTCCCGGCCAAGCGCGCTGGCCGCGACGGTTTCGGGACGTTTCTTTGTCATGTCGGGTTTCGTCCGGTTGGATGGTCTCCTGAGCATCGTCCCATATTTGCGCGCGTTGTGGCGCTTCGGATCTTGTCGAAACCCTATCACCTCCCCTTGATTCTCGAACGCGATTTCATCCGAAATCTCGTGCAGAGGGAAACTCAGGGCACTCGCTCGCCCTCGCGGCGCAACCGCAGGGTTCGTCAGCCTTCCGAGGGCGCTTGCGAAAGTCGCGAACCGATGGGTGAGGCTTGAGGGCGGCACGCTTCGGGAGGCCGCTTCAGCCTAACCTCGCGCCATTGGCCGTCTTTTGCGATGGACCCTCAAGGCTCCCTCGCTCAAGCGTCCGGCCCGTTCAAGCTTCCGCTAACGCCCTTGCCTTCGATGCGCTTCAGCCGACCGTCGCCGCCGAAAAGATAAGGGCCGGGCTCAGCTACCAAACGCTTGCCGCAGAGCTTCAGCCAAGCCGCGGGCCGGCTTTGTCGTGACATCGGCCGCGCGACAATCCGCACCCGCAACGGGAACACACCATCATGCAGCGCCGATCACGGAGGTCCCCGGTTGCCAGTTCATGGAAAACAGCGCGGCTGTCCCGGTGGGCTATCCTCGCATCACGCATATTCGCGTCATGCCGGCACAATCGTCTTGCATCCATATCATTAGCATACTAATTAATAGCCATGCAGCAATATGGGAGCGATATGCCGCCGGACGAGTCCGTCCGCAAACTTCGGGCGTCGTTAACGCGCTCGCTCATCCTCGCGTCTCGCCGCTGGAAAGCGCTCGCCGACGCGACCATGAAAAGCCGCGACCTCTCGCACGCGACGGCGCTCGTGGTCATCGTCATCGACAGCCTCGGCAGCGCCGTGACACAGATCGAACTTGCCCGCGAAATCGGCATCGAAGGGCCGACGCTCGTGCGGCTTCTCGACCAACTCGAAAAGCAGGGCCGGATCGACCGGCGCGAAAACCCGGACGACCGGCGCGCGAAACTTGTAAGCCTCTCCAGGGCGGGCAAGGATCTCGTCGCCGAAATCCAGATGGAACTTGAAAGATTGCGCGACGCGGCCTTCGCCGACGTCGATCAGCGCGACATCGAAGCAGCGCTTCGCGTCTTCGCCGCCATGCGCGATTTCACCCGTGACCGGACCGAAGCGGCAGGAGTGGACGAGTGACCCTTCCCGATTTCCGCGCGTGGGTCTTTTCGGTCAAGGTCTTCTCCGCCGGGCTGCTCGCGCTTTACATCTCGATGTGGGCCGGGCTCAGTCGTCCCTACTGGGCGCTCGCCACCGCCTACATCACGAGCCAGGCCTTCGACGGTGCGACGCAATCGAAGGCGATCTATCGCGCGCTCGGGACCGCCATTGGCGCTGCGGCGGCGGTCGCCATCCTGCCAAATGTCGTCAACTCGCCTGAACTGACCGTGCTTGCCATCGCGCTCTGGGTTGCGGTCTGTCTCTACATCTCGATGCTCGACCGCACGGCGCGGAGCTACACCGCCATGCTCGCGGGCTACACCGTGGCGCTGATCGGTTTTCCGGCGGTCGATGACCCGGCGGGCATCTTTGAGGCGGCGGTGTCACGGACCGAGGAAATCACGCTCGGCATCCTGTGCGCGGCGCTTGTGTCGGGCCTCGTGCTGCCGCGATCCGCCGCGCCGGTTTTTGCCGCGCAACTCGGTGCGTGGCTCACGTCCGCAAGAGCCTGGACGCGCGAAGTGCTGCGCCGCGAGCCGCGTGCCGTGATGGATACGCGGGCCGGGCGGCTACGGCTCGCCTCCGACGCGATTGCGCTGGAAGCGCTCGCCGCGCAACTTCCTCACGAGGCCACAAGCTCTCCTGTCTCGGAGCAAGCGCTCGCGCTGCTGCGCCAGCATATGCTGATGCTTCTCCCGCTTCTGACCTCCGTTTCCGACCGCCTCAAGGCGATCGACGGAACGGAAGCGGCTGCCGCTCTCCAGCCTGTCCTCGACGACGTGGCCGACTGGTTTCAGGCCGACGCCCCAGCCCCGGAGGATGCCGCCATCCTGCTGGCGCGCCTCGATGCGTTCGAACACAGCCTGCGCGAGGGCGATCTCTGGCGCGACCTCCTCGTTGCAGGGCTGGTCGAGCGGCTGCGCGAACTCGTGAACCTCAAGCAGGATATCCGCCACCTTCGCGCGAATATCGAGACAGGCGGCCCGCTTGCGGCACCGTGCGCCTTCCAATATACGGCGAAGGCCCGGGAGGTGCGCCATCGCGATCACATGATGGCAGTTTTTTCCGGGTTCGGCGCCTTCGTCGCCATTGTCATGGTGTGCGCGGTCTGGATCGCGACGGGGTGGCAAGACGGGGCCGCCGCGGCGATGCTCGCTTCCGTGGCGTGCTGTTTCTTCGCTACTCAGGACGATCCGGTTCCCGCCATGATAGGCTTCGCCACCGCCGCCATCCTGGGCGTGGTTGGCGCCCTGTTCCATCAGTTCGCGTTGCTGCCTCGCGCAATTTCGTTCGAGATGATTGCGCTGGCGCTCGCGCCCGGCCTTATCTTGAGCGGCCTTCTCATGACGAACCCGGCGACCGCCGCCATCGGCCTCGGCACCGCCGTCAACGGCGCCATGGCGCTGGCCATTCAGGATCACTATTCGGCAGACTTCGCGGCCTTCGCAAATTCGGGGCTGGCGCTCGTCGCGGGGGTGTGGATCGCGACGGCATCCATTGCCGTCTTCCGCTCGCTCGATTCCGGATGGGCGGCAAGGCGGCTCCACGCGCAAAATCGCGCGAGCCTGGCGCTGGCGGCGAGCGGGCGGGGCAGCGAGAGCGGTCTGGAACTCGCAGCCCTCATGCTCGACCGCGTCGCGCTGATGGCGACACGGCTTTCCAAGCAGCCGCCCGACAAGTCCGCATTGTCGGCCACGCTGCTCCGGGAGGTGCGCATCGGCATCAACGTCGTGGAACTGCGCCGCGTGCGGCGGCAGGTCTCGAAGTCCGCGCGGCTTGCCATCAACCAAGTCCTTGCCGAAGTCGCGCGCCACTTCAGAAGCGGCGGCGACAAACCGTCTGCCGCGCTCATCGAAGCCATCGACGCCGCGCTTGCCGTCTGCGTTCGCGAGCCGGAAACGAGCGCCGCCCAACATGCGACGCTTGGCCTTGCGGGACTAAGACGGGCGCTCTTCCCCGCCGCTCCCGACCCTCGCTTGACGCGGTTCGCCGACCAAAGAGCGGTGGCGGCATGATCGGCGAACTCGACATCTACGGCGTGTTCGCGCCGGCGCTGCTCTTCTGGATGCTGATCGCCTACGCCGTCACCGCCGTCTTGCGCAGCCTGTGCCAGCGTCTTGGCCTCTACCGCTATGCGTGGCACCGCGCGCTGTTTGACATCTCCCTCTATTTTATTGTGCTGGGCGCGGTCGTCGCGCTCGAAACGAGCCTGTTACCCGGATCATGACAACACCCGCAAAAACCTCGCCGTCGAAGGCGTCCGCTCCCTTTCTCCTGCGCTTTTTGGTGACACTTGCGATGTCGGGCGCGGCGCTGCTGATCGGAGCCTCGCTCTGGTATTACTACATCGATGCACCCTGGACGCGCGACGGACGCGTGCGCGCCGATGTCGTTGCCGTCGCGCCGGATGTGCCCGGCCTCGTGACGGAAGTGCTCGCGGCGGACAACAAGCGCGTGAAGCGCGGCGATGTCCTGTTCCGCATCGATCCCGAGCGGTTCCGTCTTGCGCTGGCGCAGGCTGACGCGGTGCTGGAGGGCCGCAAGGCCGCGCTCGAACAGGCATCGAGCGACTACGACCGCTATCGCACCATGACCGAAATCGCCGTCTCAAAGCAGAAGGTCGAGGCAGCGCTCGAAGCCAAGCTCACCGCGAAGGCGGCCTACGATCAGGCGATTGCGGACAAGGCCGTCGCGAAGCTCAACCTCGAACGCTCCACCGTGCGCGCACCGGTCAACGGGCGCCTCGTGAACGTGTCGCTCTTGCCGGGCGCTTACGTCGCCACCGGTCAGGGCGTCTTTGCTCTGCTCGACGAGGACAGCCTGCGCGTGGAAGGCTATTTCGAGGAAACGAAGCTCGGACGCATCCATGTCGGCGACAAGGCGCGCATCCGGCTGATGGGCGAGAGCATGGAGTTGATGGGCCGCGTCGAAAGCATCGCCGCAGGCGTGGAAGACCGCGAGCGCAGTTCCGGCGCGAAGCTTCTTCCGAACGTGAACCCGACTTTCTCATGGGTGCGGCTCGCGATGCGTGTGCCGGTCCGTATCGCGCTCGATAACGTGGCCGACCGCGAGAAGCTCGTGTCTGGCCGAACGGCGACCGTGTTCATCGAGAACGGAGCGCTGAAGAAGTGGGTGCCGGACCTCAAGCTCGATACCAGCGCATCCTTGTCCACGGAAGGAGACATTCAGGCGAAAAGATCGCGATGACATAGGGAGCGGCAACGCGGCGCGGAAAATGCCTTCAGGGGCTGCGCCGTTCTTCGCGATCGAGGAAATAAGGGCGAAAATCGAGATGGCGACCGCGTGAGCCCACCGTCTCGGCAACAGGCAGAAGCACGGCACTGAGCCATCCAGGCGTTGCGCCGGACGCCGCCGGCATCGTGTTGGCCGGTCCCCGGCTAAGAAGGATGGCCGATGTTGCCATAAAGGCCGCTGTGAGCACTCCTTCCCCTATTGCAGGTATAATCCGCGAGTCAGGGCGGGTTCGCAAACCTTGCCCTGTTCCGAAGGCCCGAGGCCGACGACGACACGTCTTCGCGAACGCCTCATGGAGCGAATTTGACGTTTGAGTCCCGGTTGCTGTGAGCTCTCACTCAAATGTCAAATTCAAAAGCTCCACTAGAATCATGATGTTGCTAGTGGTCCGTTCGATTCCGACATTTGCTCGCAAGCGTGCTGCAAACGGATGCAAATGTCGGAATCGGACCACTAGGCGTTGAAATATACCATACGGGGGTATAGATTGCGGGCAAGGAGAGCCTGCCATGACCGGACACAAGTCCCCGAACGAGCACCGCGCCTGCCGCGGCGGCGGGCAAAAGGGCGAGGGCGGCAATCCGGCGGAGAGTTTGCGCGCCATCGATCCCGTCTGCGGCATGGCCGTCGATCCACATAGCGCGAAGCATCGCGCAGCTCATGCGGGCCGCACTTATTATTTCTGCTGCGACGGCTGCAAGGTGAAGTTCGAGGCCGACCCGCGCCGATACCTTGAAAAGGACAGCGCACCTCCATCCGCGCCGGTGCCGGAGGGCACTGTCTATACCTGCCCGATGCATGCGGAGATCCGCCAGATCGGCCCCGGCACGTGCCCCATCTGCGGCATGGCGCTCGAACCCGAGATGCCCGCCGCCGATACCGGGCCGGACCCCGAACTCATCGACATGACCCGCCGCTTCAGCATCGGCCTTGCGCTCACGCTCCCGGTGTTCGTCACCGAGATGGGCTCGCACTTTTTCGGCTGGCATGCGCTCGACCGGCAAAGCCTCAACTGGCTGCAATTCGCACTCGCGACACCCGTGGTGCTGTGGTGTGGATGGCCATTTTTCGTGCGCGGCTGGCAATCGGTGCGGACCGGCCATCTCAACATGTTCACGCTGATCGCCATCGGCACGGGCGTCGCCTACGCCTACAGTGTCGTCGCCACGCTGGCGCCGGGCCTGTTTCCGCCCGCGTTCCGGGGGCATGACGGGGCCGTGCCGGTGTATTTCGAGGCGGCGGCGGTAATCACGGTGCTGGTTGCGCTGGGGCAGGTGCTGGAACTTCGCGCACGCGCGGCAACCGGCGGGGCGATCCGCGCGCTTTTGGACCTTGCGCCGAAACAGGCGCGCCGCATTCGAGCGGACGGTACGGAAGAAGACGTTTTGCTCGGCGTCGTTTCAAAGGGCGACCGCTTGCGCGTCCGCCCCGGCGAGGCCGTGCCCGTCGACGGCGAGGTGATCGAGGGCGCGAGCGCCGTGGACGAGTCGCTTGTTACCGGGGAGTCGATGCCTGTGTCGAAGGAGCCCGGTGCGAAGGTCATCGGCGGCACCATCAACAAGAGCGGCAGCTTCGTCATGCGCGCGGAGAAGGTTGGCCGCGAGACGATGCTCTCGCAGATCGTCGCCATGGTCGCGACCGCACAGCGAAGCCGGGCACCGATCCAGCGCCTCGCCGACCGCGTGTCGGGCTGGTTCGTGCCGCTCGTGCTCGCAGCCGCTGCCGCTGCATTCGCGGCTTGGGCGCTTGTCGGACCCGAACCGCGCCTCACCTTCGCGCTCGTCGCGGCCGTCTCGGTGCTCATCATCGCGTGCCCCTGCGCGCTCGGCCTCGCAACGCCGATGTCGATCATGGTCGGCGTCGGGCGGGGCGCGCAAGCGGGCGTGCTCGTGAAGAACGCGGAGGCGCTTGAGCGGCTGGAGCGCGTCGACACGCTCGTTGTGGACAAGACCGGCACGCTGACGGAAGGCAAGCCCGCGCTCGCCGCCCTTCACGTTGCACCCGGCTTCGACGAGGCGGAGGTGTTGCGCATCGGGGCGAGCCTCGAACGCACGAGCCAGCATCCGCTGGGGGAGGCCATCGTAAGGGCGGCGACGGCACGCGGACTGGCGCTTGACGATGCGACAAGCTTCGACGCCCCGACCGGAAAGGGTGTCGCCGGTATCGTCGACGGCAAGCGCGTCGCCATCGGCAATGCGCGCATGCTGGGCGAATCGGGCGTCGAACCGGGCGCGCTCGAAGCCGAGGCCGCCCGCTTCCGCGCCGAAGGTACAACGGCGGTTTTCATCGCCATCGATGGCGCACCCGCTGGCGTGGCTGCCATCGCGGACCCGATCAGGACGAGCACGCCCGCGGCTCTTGCGGCGCTGAAAGCCGACGGCATCCGCGTCGTCATGCTGACCGGCGACAACGCTGCGACGGCGCGCTCGGTGGCGCGGAAACTCGGCATCGCGGATGTCGAGGCAGACGTGCTTCCCGAAGACAAGGCGAAGGTGGTCGAGCGCCTGCGCGCGCAAGGTCGTGTCGTCGCCATGGCGGGCGACGGCGTGAACGACGCGCCCGCGCTCGCCGCCGCCGATGTCGGCATTGCGATGGGAACCGGCGCGGATGTCGCCATGGAAAGCGCTGGCATCACGCTGCTAAAGGGCGACCTGATGGGTCTTGTGCGCGCAAGGCGTCTGTCGGAAGCGACGCTCGCCAACATCCGTCAGAACCTCACTTTCGCCTTCGTCTATAACGCAGCGGGCGTGCCGATTGCGGCGGGTGTGCTCTATCCTGCGTTCGGCATCCTGCTTTCGCCGATGATCGCGGCGGCGGCGATGGCGCTTTCATCGGTGAGCGTGATCGCAAACGCGCTCAGGCTGCGCGATGCGAGGTTATAGATCAGCTCGCGCTGAACCGGCATTGATGCGATGCAGACAAGCTGATCGGCAAGACAAATCCGAGGCGCCGCGCCCCATTTGCGGCATGAGGCTTTGGACCGGCCGCAGGCGGGAGCCGCCAGGTTTTGAGCCCGTTTGTCAGAAAAATTTCGCATTACCCGTCAGACCTCGGCCGAGTGGTAAGCGCGATACAATTTTCGGCGCAGAGATTGGCGCGGCGAGCTTAAGCTCAATCGCATCCCGGCGTGTTATTCCTGCGGGTGAGTTCTGCCAGGGTCGCAACTCTGTAATACGGTTCCGCGACAGTCGCGGAGGCCAGGGCGCTTTCGAGGAGGTCAAGTATGGCAAACACGGTGAAAGTTCTGGGCGCGTCGCTTGTGGCGCTGACCATGGCGGTGAGCGCCACCGCGTTTGCCGCGACCGACGAAGCGCCGGCCAACGGCACGCCTCAGACCGAAAACGGAGGCGGCAAGTCGTACCTCCCACCGTGGATGCAGAAAAAGGACGGTGAGACCGCGTCCCAAACCTCGGCGGCTGGCCCCTCGGCGGCGTCAGGCGCGGGTGCTGCCGCGGCGGCGAGACCGGCGGCCAATGCCGTGTCGCAGCAGGCCGATGCGCAGCGCAGGCGAGCGCGAACACAGCCCCCTTCACGGCAAACCCGCAACTCCAACGTTCCGTTCTTTCGCGGCGTTGCTTCTCTCTTCGGCGGCCTCGCCCGATAGGTAGCTCCTGCCGATCCTCGCAAATCTACACCAGCGGCGCCCAGAAAGCGCGGATCAGTGCGCGCACTTCCCCCGCTTCTTCGGCTCCGTTGACGGCGCGGCGAAAATCCTCTGCTCCCGGCAGGCCCTCGCCATACCAGGCGAGGTGCTTTCGCGCGATCCGCACACCCGCGCGCTCGCCGTAGTATCCAAGCATTGCCTCGAAATGCTCCGCCACCGTTTCGGCCTGCTCGCGCATGGCGGGGGCACCCCGTGCGGCGTTCCCCCGCAAAAATGCGGCGACCTCCGCGATGATCCACGGGCGTCCATAAGCCCCGCGCCCGATCATGACGCCATCGGCGCCCGACAGAGCCAGCGCGCGCGCCGCGTCGGAGGGTCCGCGAATGTCGCCGTTCACCACGACCGGAATGGAAACCGTCTCCTTGACGCGGGCGACGAAGCGCCAGTCGGCGTCGCCGCCGTAGAACTGGCATCGCGTGCGGCCATGCACGGTGACCATCGCGATGCCGCGCTCTTCGGCGATCTTCGCAAGACGAGGCGCGTTGAGCTGATCCGGGCTCCAGCCCATCCGCATCTTGACCGTTACCGGCACCGTTACAGCCTTCACCACGGCATCGAAGATCTTCGCCGCGTGAACCTCGTCGCGCATGAGCGCCGCGCCCACCTGATCCCTGACCACCTTTTTCACCGGGCAGCCGAAATTGAGATCGACGATGTCGGCACCCCGCTCCTCGGCGAGACGGGCGGCTTCCGCCATGATTTCGGGGTCGCGGCCCGCCAGTTGCACCGCGAGAAGGCCCCCTTCGTCCGTTGCCTCCCGCTCCGACATTCTCAGCGTCTTCCGGTGCTCCCGGATCACCGCCTTGCTGGCGAGCATCTCGGTCACGACCAGCTCCGCGCCGAATTTGCGCACCATGCGGCGGAAGGGCCGGTCGGTGACCCCGGACATCGGCGCCAGGATGACCGGGCTTTGCAGCGTCAGTCCGCCGAGGCGGATCGGGCGCAAACGGGCCTCGCCTGCCGGGAAATGCGGTGCGTCATCGAGCATGGGCCGAAACGTATCACCACTTTGCGGCGGCCAGCAACATGGCCGCAGTCCGTTGGCGTGCCTGCTCGCGATCAGCGGTAGCCCCGGTTCATACGAACCTGACTGCGGTGGACGACACGTTCTCCGTCCTCTCTCTTCAATCCGCCGAAGATGAACGTCGAGAGGATCGTCATGATCCCGAGGACGATAAAGGCTTCGTGAAGGCCGAAGCCCATCATCTCCTTCATATGGGAAGGCGGATGCTCCGGAATGAAGAACGCCGTTATCAGGCCCGCGACGGCGATCCCGAAGCTTATGGAGAGTTCCTGCGCCGTGCTCGCAATGGAGCCTGCGCTGCTCGTCTTGTGCGGGTCCATGTCGGCATAGGCCATGCTGTTCATCGTTGTATACTGCAACGAGCTGAAAGCTCCATAGAGCGACGCCTGCAAGACGATGAGCCAGACCGGCGTTTGCGGTCCCACCGTCGCGAACAGCATCAGGAGCGCACCGAGAATGATGGTATTCGACGTCAGCATGTTGCGATAGCCGAGCTTGTCGAGGATGCGCGACAGCGCAAGCTTGGCGAGAATGCCGCCGATGGCCTGAGGCATGATGAGAAGTCCCGACTGCATCGGCGTGAAGCCCAGCGGGATCTGGTAGAGAAGCGGCAGGAGGAAGGGCACGCCGCCGACTCCGAGGCGGGTGAAAAAACTGCCGCTGACCGAGATGCGAAACGTGCGGATACGGAACAGGCTCAGCTCAAGAAGCGGCCAGCGCGTCCGCATCGAGTGGTAGCCGTACGCCAGAATGAGGGCGACGGAAACAGCAAGAGCCGCGAGACTTTGGCTTGGCGTCAAGACATGCTCGCCGAAGATCTCTAGGACATAGGACATCAGGGCGATGCCCGCTCCGAAGAGCACGAAGCCGAGGATATCGGGGGGCCTTCTCGCTTCGCGATAATCGGGAAGATAGCGGGCGACCAGAATGAGGCCGAGAATTCCGATCGGGACGTTCACGAAAAAAATGAAGCTCCAGTGGAGGTGAGCGACCATGAAGCCGCCAATCGTCGGGCCGATGACAGGCCCCGCCCAGCCCGGAATGGTGACAAGACTTAACACGCGGATGAACTCGGTCCGGTCGAACGTCCGCACCAGCGTCAGCCGACCCACCGGCACCATCATGGCGCCGCCGCACCCCTGAAGGATTCGGCAGGCGATGAGCATGTAGATGTTTTGCGAGAAGCCGGCCAGCAATGACGCCAAAGTGAACAGCCCGATCGCACACGCGAACACGCGGCGCGTGCCGAAGCGGTCCGCCATCCATCCGCTGATGGGAATGAAGATCGCCAGACTGAGTGTATAGCTCGCCAGCACGGCCTTCATGCTGAGCGGAGGCACGTTCATCGCTTGCGCGATCACCGGCACGGCAGTGTTGAGGATGGTCGTGTCGAGCGACTCCATGAAATAGGCGACCGCGACCAGCCACGGGACAAGCCGCTTGACCGCCTCGGACGGCTCCGGGGAAGCGTTCATCGTTTCGGTTCGACGGGTGCTGACTTGATCGTCCATTCTGTCTGCTGTCTGCCCGGATCTGGTTTGGAAATCATGGGCTGATTGTTCGAGTAAATCCTTCAAGCCGAGCCTTGGCTAAATGAAACATTGTCGATGCTCTTCTTTCACATCTAAAGAATATTGCTCTGATAATCTTTCTTCGGGCCTTTATTTGCGGTGAACCAGCGCCCACTAGAATCGTCGCCTTGAAAAGCAGTCGCTTTGCTCGCCGAGAAAAAGGTTCACGATGCAGACGGACGCTCTCCTGTTCGACCCTGATGAAGCCCGGATCGAAGCTGTCGACCGGCTCTTCGTCGATGCATCGCTGGCGCAGGTTCATCCGCTGATCCGCGACTGGGGCGCCATCGCCACCGACGCGGAGTTGCGCGAGGCGCAGCGCGACGCAATCCGCGCGGCTGTCGAAGGAGGAGCGGGGCGGCGTCGGGCGTTTTTTGCCTCGCCGCCGCCGCCAGACATGAGCCGTCTCATCGAGTTCGACGGCCATCGGCTGATTGCGACGCTCGATGCTCATAACCCGGCGGGCGGCCATCCGTTCATCCGTCTTTTCCGGTCGACAGTGCCGCCGGGCATGATCGCGGACTGGCCCGGCCTGAAGCGGCGGCTTCTCCGTCGATTTGCCGCGTTCGGGCCGGGGGAGGTTCTTTTCTTCCATCCGTCCCATCTTCCGCTCTGTGTGGAAACCGCGGGGATCGACGATCACCTCCTTGCTGCTCCCGTCGGGAAAATGAGCGGGATGCCGAAGGCCGCAGGGTCAATGCGCGTCACACTGAAGCGAAGCTCCAGCCTCGCATTCTACCCGCGTTACAAGGCCGTCTACGAGGCGACCTATGTGGAGCGCCCGGGACTGCGCGGAGAGGTGCGAACCGAGACAGAGGACAGCCTTGGCTTCTGTCTCAGGCACGGCTTCCTTTTCGAGATTCTCGTCGACGGCAAATGGGCCGGCGTCGTTGCCGCGAAGTGGCGGACGCTTGCCGGCATCCGGGGCGTCTTCATGGTGGAGATTGTGCTTGACGGTCACGTGCGCGGCCAGAGGCTTGGACCGACGGTCCATCAGCTCTTCGCCGAGGCGGTTGCGATGACCGCGCCCGAAGCGGTCATCATCGGTACGATTTCGGCAAAAAACCCCTGGTCGCTGCAAGCGGCGCGGCGTGCAGGGCGGATCGAGATCGGCGCCTGGCATTGGGTGCACCTGTGATGCGCGGGGGGTGCCCGCTACTCGATTTCGACGCCGATCCATCCCAAGAGTTCGTTGGCTCTGCGTTGCGCGGCGGCGGCCGTCTTCCCCGACACGCAGAACTCGACGAGATAGGCTTCCCTGTCCATCCGGTCGATTTCGCTCCCCTCGGGAACGAGCTTCCTGATGAATACGCAGTCGGACTGCTTCTGCACCTTGTCGAGCCCTCGGTAGCTCGCCACCGTGCCGGATTTCTCCGGCTGGACCACGACGGTAACGAAGCTCCGGTCGACGCGGACCTTGTCGAGCACGGTCCTGATGCCAAGCTCATGCAGATTGATCGCGTGCATCGAAGCGACAAGGTCCGCAATCGAGCCGCCGCCAACCCTCGGATTGAATTCAACCGGCTTCATTCCGTATCTGCCCGATCCCTTCACCTCGATATGAAAGGGCGAATTCTCGAACCCCAGAATGCGCAGAAGCGATGAAACGCAGTCGACGGCCTGTTTAGTCGGATGATCGTTGCAGACGAGATATTCCAGGTCGCGGAAAACCGGTTCCTCCACCCTTCTCGTTTTCCGTTGCGCCACGAAATAGTCGATGCCGCCGCCCGGAGTGGCGAAGCCTTCCATGCTCTGTTCGGTTCCTTCGATATAGGCCTCGACGAGGACGAAATCGTTCACCGGGCGACGGCTGGCGAGTTCCAGAAAGGGCGCTGCGATCCTGTCGCCGTACATGCCACGCTGCAGGGAAAGGGCTTTCTCGGCCGCACGCCCAAGATTGCGCTCGAACGCATCGCCGTTCCCGACAAGGGTCACGCCGAGCCCGCCCGAGCCCACGACGGGCTTCACGATCAGGCTGCCGCTCCGCTCCGCCAGCGCGCGCAACGGCGGAAATCGAAGGATGTCCGGGCTGGCGACGTAACGCCTCGGCAGGAGAACATAGGGAACGTGATGCTCCGTCTGCCTCAGGAGGAACCGCAGATTGGGCTTCACCGACGTCTTGACGATATGAGACGGGGGCATCCCCGCCGCCGAGGGAAAGGCGCGTCTGAGGTCGAGGTAGCAGAGCCACATGCGGTCCTGCCCGTTGAGGATGGCCTTGACGCGGATGCGCCTTTCTCCGAGGAAGCGCCCAAGCCGGCGGATTTCGTCCGCCAGCGCGCGGTGATCGCGATTGACGTTGGCCGACCGCAGGATCTGCCGGTCGGGCAGCCAGCCGCTGTAATCGGCACCGGCCCGGTTCAGGATCGCGATCGGTGTCAGGGCCGCTGCCTTGGCGGCCTGGATCGCGGGTACAACCCCGCCAAGCGCGTCGTAGCCGAGTATCAGGGCCACATCCACAGCCATGTTCCGCTCTCTGCGTCAGTTCCGAACCGGGCGTACGATGTGCGAAAATCCCTTCGATTTCGATAGCCTTACCTGATGTGCACCCCGACGGCGGCCAGCAGGGGAATGAGCAGACCTCCAAGCACCGCCTCGCCCGCGATCATTCCCGAAGCGACGGTGATCGCATACCGGTCGTAGGTTTGCCGGTGGAGGCGCCTCCAGACGAAGCCCGCTATGCCGCCAAGCGCAATGGGAATGTTCAATTCCCCCGGAAGAATGAGCGCGAACCCGAACCCTGTGACGCTCGGTATCCAGCCAACCCATGCCCTGTCCGACATCTCCCTGACGACGCTGACGGCGACCCCGGCGATAGCGGCAATGATTGTCGCAATGAGCGCATAGTCGGGCAACGCCTCCACGCCCTTGGAAAGCAGCACGGCCATGTTGGCGATCTTGAGCCCCGTGGGTGCGACGAGGCCATCGCCGCCGAGACCGTATTTGTCGATGAGGATCGGGTACATGATGGCGACGGCCGCCGCGCCGATCGGAACGGTCGCGATCTGCACATAGGTGAGAATTTGCGGGGACGAGCCGACGATCCTGCCGGTCTTGTAGTCCTGAATCATCCCCTCGGATTGCGAGGTTATGTTTCCGGCTATGCCCGCCGCGATCAGGTTCGAGCTGATATGCGTCGGCCAGAACACCGCGAACAGCGCTTGAAGGGCGTTCGCCATGGCCGAGACCGGGCCGATGTTGGTCTCCCCCTGAACGCGCATGCCGATGAGCATGAGCGGCAACGATGCGAGCACCGCAACGAAGGTCTGAAGGTAGGACATCTGGAAAAAGGCGTGCTGGATCAAGGCGAGCAGCACCGTCAGGCATACGGCGCTGACGGCGACGGCTCGTAGCGGAATATCCTTTTCTCTGAAACCCCGCTCGATGTGGAGATCCTGAAAAATCTCCATGATCGAACGCCATTTCATGAACAGCGTCGTGAAGGTCGCCGTCACCATGAGCGCGGTCGCGGGCCACATCACCCAGAAGACGACGATCGGGAAATATTTCTGGGCGTGCATGTTCTGCATGAGCCCGCAATGCTGGGAGATGAACAGCGCCTGATCGCGCGTCGGTTTGACGAGCGCGACGAGCGCCTGACATCTGTCCCAATATTCGGGCGCGATCTGGCCCCGGACGATGCTGTCCCCGATCCCCGACCCGATCACCCAGGGGCCGATGATGTATCCCGTCACGAGCGTGCCGAGCAGCATGGAAAGCCCGACATTCAACCCGACGAGCAGGCCGCTGCCGATGTTGAGAAAGCTCCACTCGAACCCCATGCGATAGGGTTTCGACAAATAGAGCGTCGGCAGCCACGACAGCCCTTCGCGCAGCCACACCACTGCGGCCGAGGCGAGCGCAGCCAGTCCGAGCGCGCGCATCTTGTGCCGCGCCTCGCTCGGATGAGAGTCGAGAACCTCGATGGTTTCCGCCGCAGCCACGCCGCTTGCGAAAACCATTCTCGGGTCATCCAGAATGTGCCTTCGGAAAATCACCGTGAACACGACGCCGATCATCCCCGAGCAGGTCAGCCACAGAAACATCGGCCACGGTTCGATCTTGAGGTGCATCTCGACGGTGTCGTTCAGGTCGAGATAGCCGAATGCGGCGGCGACAACGCACATGAACGCGGTCGAAGCCGCACTTGTCCCGGCGGTCTGGATGACGTTGTTGAGAAAGCGGTTCTGGCCGCGCGTGCGGTAGGCGGTGACGTTGAGGAACATCGCGCCCAGAAAGGCCGACACCACGCTCGCGTTCGGACCGAAGCCAAGCTTGAGGACGATGTAGGGATAGGCGCCCGCGACAAGCGACGAGATCAGGGCGGCGCCAATGACGGATTGCCATGTAATCGCTCGAAGCGGCGACCTGTCGGGCCGCGTGACCCGTTCGGGTATGCCAGAGGGGTCTAGCGAGTGATCCATGGTCCCATCGCGCGCGGCAACTCAACCCACGATACGCATGAAAGGTTTCGTAATGGATCAGCAAAACCGAGCTTTGCGAACGAACTCGATTGCCGCGCGCTCGCGGAAGGACTTTTGAAGTTTTTGTGGTCCAGTCAGGGAAGAGGTGCGCGAAGGCATGAGCCGTGCCGGCAGGGAGCCTGATCGCGCCCGCAGCCCGGATGAGAAAGAGATGGTTCACGAAGACACGTGCGATGCGTTGCCGTTCATCGCGTCAGTGGAACAGGCGCCGTGTCCTGTTTCACTCATCGACTATTTCACCTTGAACGAGCCTTCTCTTCGACGGGCGCTCTACAGGCATGGCGCGATCCTTTTTCGCGGATTCGATATCGTCGACGAGACGGCGTTCGGCGCCGCAGGAAATCGGATGGCCGGGCCTCTGCTGGATTATCGCGGCGGCGTGGCGCGGCGGCACCAGCTTGGCCGCGGCGTCTACAACTCAACCGAGATGCCCGCAGACCGGACGCTCGCCGCCCACAATGAAAAATCCTACTCGGTCTTGCACCCCGATCTCGTGCTCTTTTGCAGCGTGACGGTGGCAGCCACGGGCGGGGCGACGCCTCTCGCCGATGGCCGCCGCGTCTGGCAAAGGCTGAGCAAGCGCCTCAAGGACCGGCTTCGCTCGACGAAAATCACCTATATCCAGAATCTGCACGGCGGCACCGGTGCTGGAAAATCGTGGATGGCGGCTTACGAAACCGGGGACAAAGGCGAGGTCGAGGCCTTCCTCAACTCCAGCGGCGCGCGCTTCCGCTGGAAGCCGGACGGGGCGCTCCACGTCGAGGAGACCGTTATTCCGTTCAAGGTGCATCCGGTCACGGGGGCGGAGGCTTTGTTCTGCCCGCTCGACACATGGTATCGCGGCACGAGCGAACTCGGCGGCGGTCGAGAAGGCGCGGACCGCGCGGCGGAGGAGTTCCCACAATACTGCCGGTTTGAGGACGGCGACGAAATCGAGCCCTGGATGGTCGATGAAATCAGAACCGCGATTCTGGCGGAGCTGCGCGCGTTCCAATGGCGTCGGGGCGATGTGCTGCTCGTCGACAACCGCATCGCGCTTCATGGGCGGTCATCGTTCACCGGCGAGCGGCTGGTGCTCGTCGCGATGGGGAACGACGCCCGCGCCGCATAGACCGTGCTCGGGAAGGCGTCACGTTCCGCGCGGCTTGGCCCGTGCTGTCGGGGCGGCCGATGCGGGATCGTCGGGCCACGGATGGCGCGGATAACGGCCCTTCATCTCGGCCTTCACCGCTGCCCATGACCCCTTCCAGAAGCCCGGAAGATCGCGCGTTATCTGGATCGGTCGATGCGCGGGCGAAAGCAGGTGCAGCGTAAGCGGCAGCTTGCCGTCCGCGACGCAGGGATGCCGCGTCAGCCCGAACAACTCCTGGACCCGGATATGCAGCGCGGGCGCTCCGGCTGTCTCGTAGTCGATGGCATGGCGGTTTCCGGTCGGTGCCTCGAAATGCGTGGGCGCTTCGTCGTCGACGCGCCGCTTCAAGGTCCATGGCAAAAGCGCGTCGAGCGCGGCGCCCAGATCGTCCGCGCCGATTTCCGCCAGCTTCGTCTTTCCGTCGAGGAAAGGCCCAAGCCATTCGCCCGCCGTGGCGGCGAGCGCATCGTCGGACAGATCCGGCCATTCTTCGCCCCCGGCGGCGCGCAGGAAGCCGACGCGGTGCCGAAGCTGGATCTGAGCCTTGCTCCACGGCAGACGGCCGAGGCCGAGCTTTGCGATGCCTGCCGCCAGCATGCGTGCGGTTTCGTCACTCGCCACCACCGCGCGCGGCTCGTTTGCAAGACGGATGGCGTCGAGACGCCGGACGCGGCGCGCCTTGAGAGTGGCCGTTTCCTGATCGAAGTCCGTTTCATCGGCCTCGCGGATGCGGTGCCCTGCGGCGGCGATGACGTCGGCTTCATCGGCGGCAGCCGCAAGCAGGATGCGCGTGGAGGCCGCCGAGCCGGAAAGCTCCGCCGCGACGATATAGGGCGAGCGCGCGAGGGGATGCGCCGGATCGAGATTGGCGCCGCGACCATTGGCGAGAAGGAATTGGCCGGGAGCGCCCCGCGCCTTGCCGATCCGCTCCGGAAAGGCAAGCGCCAGCAGCCGCGCGAG
The DNA here is from genome assembly GCF_047605405.1 of Rhodomicrobium sp. NCBI lineage: Bacteria > Pseudomonadati > Pseudomonadota > Alphaproteobacteria > Hyphomicrobiales > Hyphomicrobiaceae > Rhodomicrobium > Rhodomicrobium sp. The sequence goes on from NZ_JASGFR010000011.1 coordinate 36,454, forward strand.
CGACATGTCTTCCCGCAACGCGGCGGCGTGCCCCGAGCTTGCTACACGGGCCCAACCCGCAGCGAGCTTTCGCATGTCGCCCGCGCGGCGCGAGCGGTCCCGGCGGAATCCTTCCAGCCGCAGCGCAAGATCGATATCGTTGCCGCCAAGCCCGCGTTCCACCATGAGCGCGGCGATTTCGGCGGCTTCGTCCGCCTGGCCGTTTCCGGCGGCGGCGATCACCATGCGGGCGAGCCGGGGCGGCAAGGGCAGGGCGCGCAGCCGCTTTCCCATGGCCGTGATGCGGCCCTTCGCGTCGAGCGCTTCCAGCTCTGTCAGTTCCTCGCGCGCGGCCTCGATCGCGGTACGAGGCGGCGGATCGATCCACGACAGCGAAAGCGGATCGGTCGCGCCCCATTCGGCGCAATCGAGGAGGAGGCCCGAAAGGTCGGCGGAGCGGATTTCAGGTTCCCCGAAGGCGGGCAGGCTTTGCGTTTGCGGCTCGTCCCAGAGGCGATAGCAGACGCCCGGCTCGGTGCGGCCGGCGCGGCCCCTTCGCTGATCCGCGGCGGCGCGAGACACGCGAACGGTCTCGAGCCGCGTCACGCCGACATCGGGCTCGAAGCGCGGCACGCGCGCGAGGCCGCAGTCGATGACGACCCGCACGCCCTCGATGGTGATCGACGTTTCGGCGATGGAGGTGGCGAGCACGACCTTGCGCTGGCCCGCGCGTGCTGGTTCGAGCGCAAGATCCTGCGCCTTCGCGTCCATTGCGCCATAGAGCGGAGCCAGAACCACCGCCGGATCGGAGACGCGCTCCTTCAGCCGTTCCTCGACGCGGCGGATTTCGCCCTGTCCCGGCAGGAATGCGAGAATTGACCCGGTTTCCGCGCGCAGCGCACGCAGCACCGCGTCCGCCATCTGATCCTCGATGCGTGCGTTCGGATCGCGGGCGAGATGACGTGTCTCGACGGGGAAGGCGCGGCCTTCGCTCTCGATCACGGGCACGTCGTCGAGAAGCTTCGCCACGCGCGCGCCGTCGAGCGTCGCCGACATCGGCAGGATGCGAAGATCGTCGCGCAATCCCCGCTGACAATCGAGCGCCAGCGCAAGCCCCAGATCGGCATCGAGCGAGCGCTCGTGAAACTCGTCGAACAGCACCGCGCCGACGCCGGAAAGCTCTGGATCGTCGAGGATCATGCGCGTGAAGACGCCCTCCGTCACCACCTCGATCCGCGTCTTCGGCCCCGATTTCGAGACCATGCGCGCGCGAAGCCCGACGCGCTCGCCAACGCTCTCCGACAGCGTGCGCGCCATGCGCTCGGCGGCAGCCCGGGCGGCGATGCGGCGCGGCTCCAGCACGAGGATCTTGCGCCCGCCGAGCCAGCTTTCCCCCATCAGCGCGAGCGGGACGCGCGTCGTTTTCCCGGCTCCCGGCGGTGCGACAAGGACCGCCGAGGCGCGCGCGCCGAGCGCACCTCTCAAGGCATCGAGGACATCGTCGATCGGAAGCGGCGTATCGAACTTCATGCCGTTTGTATCGAGGCGCAAATTCCGCATCGCAAGCGCAATCTGCGTTGATCTTCGCGAGCCCGGTCCGATCCGATCAAATCGGTAAGCCGGGCGGGGCCGCTGAAACGGATGGGCATGCAACCGCTCAAGTCCGGGCAGATGTAAGCCCAAGGCTGAGACTTCGCGTTATACAAATAATCACATATTTAACGGAACGGAGGCTTCCGCCAAGTTTTTCTCTGACTGAGGATTTGCGTGGTGGCAATAATTCTGGAGGAGAGTCATGGCAGTCGAGACACTGATAGTATGGCTGATAATCGGTGCAGTCGCGGGATTCCTGGCTGGCCTGATCGTCACGGGATACGGTTTCGGGATAATCGGCAATATCGTTGTTGGAATTCTTGGTGCATTCTTGGGAGGGGCAATATTGCCGCGGCTGGGGCTGTTCACTGGCAGCGACTTGCTCGGGCAGATCGTCAGCGCGACGATCGGTGCCGTCATCCTGCTTTTTCTTATCGGTCTCGTGAGGAGATCCGGCACGGCCTCGCGCCTCTAAAGGGTCTGGCCGGCCGTTGCGAAAAGGGTGCCGGGGAGGCGCCCTTTTTTGTGCCGCATCATCCGTCCGGGTCAAACCGCCTGTCCCGCGCACCAGCCGCTCGACCAGGCCCACTGGAAATTGTAGCCGCCGAGCCATCCGGTGACGTCGACGGCTTCGCCAATCGCATAAAGCCCCTTCACCTCGCGCGCTTCCATCGTTTTCGACGACAGATCCCGCGTATCGATGCCGCCCACGGTCACCTCGGCCTTTGCGAACCCCTCCGTTTCCAGCGGCGCGAAATGCCAGCTGTTCAGATGCTCCGCGAGCGCCGACAGGATCCGGTCCGGGATGTTGGCCATCTCGGTGGACGGAAGGTGAATGTCAGCCAGCACTTGCGCAAGTCGGGCGGGCAGAACCTCCGAAAGCACGGCGCGCCCCGAAGCCCTTGGCCGCGTGCGTTTGCGCTCCTTCAGAAACGCGGCGGCATCGATACCCGGCAGAAGATCGACGGCAACCGAAGCGCCCGGTCGCCAGTATGACGAAATTTGCAGGATTGCCGGACCGGATAGACCGCGATGGGTAAAAAGAATGCTCTCGCGGAACGAGCGTCTCTCACAAGAGACGATCGCATCGAGGGAAACGCCCGCGAGAGACGCATCGAAACCGGGAGCCTCCGCCTTTGCCCTGAACGGCACAAGCCCCGGCCGAGTCTCGGTAACGCGCAGGCCGAAATGCCGCGCCACATCATGGCTGAAGCCCGTGGCCCCCATTTTCGGGATGGAAAGTCCGCCCGTTGCCAGCACCAGCGCGGGCGCCGTGAAGACGCTTGCGTTCGTCTCCACCCTGAAACCGTCCGGTTTCGAGATGCCGGAGATGCCCTGTCCGAAACGCAGCGTCACCTGGCCGCCTTCGCACTCCTCAAGCAGCATGTCCACTATGGCGCGCGCGGAGCCATCGCAGAACAACTGCCCCAGGGTCTTCTCGTGGTAGGCGATGCGATGGCGCTCGACGAGGGCGAGGAAATCCCATTGCGTGTAGCGGCGAAGCGCGGAGACGCAGAAATGCGGATTGCCCGAAACGAAGCGGTCGGGCGCGATCCCGCGGTTGGTGAAGTTGCAGCGTCCACCGCCGGAAATCAGGATCTTGGCGCCCGCCTTGTCCGTGCGTTCGAGCAGCAAGACCCTGCGGCCGCGCTGCCCGGCGGTCAGAGCGCACATCAGCCCCGCCGCGCCCGCGCCGATGATGATGACGTCGAAATCTGTGGTGCTCTGGCGCATGCGTTCGCTTTATAAGGCGTCGCGCTCTCGATGCACCAGCGGTTTTGCGGCCGTACTTCCGGGGAGAGGGAGGGGAGGGCAATGCCCTCGCCCTCAATGGACGAGCGAGTCGCGCGTGATCTCCGCAATGCTCCGTGCGCCGGTCAGCGCCATGGCGACGCGCATTTCCTTTGCGAAGAGGTCGAGGAGGTTGGCGACGCCCGCCTCGCCCGCCGCCGCAAGCGCGTAAGTGTAGGCGCGGCCGATCATTGTCGCGTCGGCCCCTAGCGCCAGCATGCGCACGACGTCAAGGCCGGAGCGGATGCCGGAGTCGGCGAGGATGGTGAGATCGCTCTTCACGGCGTCGGCGATGGCCGGAAGCGCGCGCGCCGACGACAGCACGCCGTCGAGTTGCCTGCCCCCGTGATTGGACACGATGATGCCATCGGCACCGAAGCGGACCGCGTCGCGCGCGTCTTCCACGTCAAGGATGCCCTTGATGATCATCGGACCTTTCCAGAATTCGCGGATCCACTCCAGATCCTTCCAGCTGATCGATGGATCGAAATTCGCGCCGAGCCAGCCGATATAATCGCCGAGCCCCGTCGGCTTGCCGAGATAGGCGGAAATATTGCCGAGATCGTGCGGGCGCCCACGCAGGCCCACATCCCATGACCAGCCCGGATGCGTGACGGTCTGAAGCATGCGCCGGAAATGGGCGTTCTTGCCGGACATGCCGGAATGCGCGTCACGGTAGCGCGCGCCGGGGACGGGCATGTCCACGGTGAACACGAGCGTCGTTATGCCGGCGGCCTGCGCGCGCTCCAGCGCGTTCCGCATGAAGCCGCGATCCTTCAGCACGTAAAGCTGGAACCAGATCGGCGCGGGCGATTTTTTCTGCACCTCCTCGATGGAACAGACGGAGACGGTCGAGAGCGTGAAGGGCACACCGCGCGAAGCAGCCGCGCGCGCCGCCTGCACCTCGCCGCGCCGCGCGTACATGCCCGTGAGACCCACGGGGGCGAGCGTTACTGGCATGGCGAGCTTCTGGCCGAAAATCTCTGTTTCCAGACTGAGATCCGCAACGTTCTTCAGAACGCGCTGACGCAGCGCGATGCCGGCCAGATCCGACACGTTGTGACGCAGCGTGTGCTCCGCATAAGCGCCGCCGTCGATGTAATGGAACAGGAAGGGCGGCAGCCTGCGGCGCGCCGCCTCCCGGTAGTCTGTGGTCGCGGAAATGATCATGGAAAGAGACTCAGCCTTTATTCTGGAATGCTGACGAACGCGCGGCGGCAAGCCGTGCTTTGCGGGCGAGATCGTCATCGATGCTTTTGATCGTCGTTTCGACGAAATGGAGGTGGCGGTCCGAGACTTGCCTTGCGCCTTCGGCATCGCCCGCCTCGATCGCGTCGATGAGCGCGCGATGCTGCTGCGAAAGGGCATCGAACGTCTGGGGTACGGTGTAGAGCTTTTCGAGACTTTGCGAGATGCTGTCTTGAAGAAGGCCGAACATGCTCGACATCACCTGTCTCAGAACGGCATTGTGTGAAGCCTCGGCGATGGCGAGATGAAAAGCGGCGTCCTTGCGCGCTTCTTCTATCGGGGTCACGGCGCCGTGGTTCTTCCCCATCGCGTCGAAAGCGACGCGAATCCGGGTCTTGTCGTTGGCATCGGCGCGAAGCGCCGCATAATAGGCCGCGGCGCCCTCAAGCGCCTGACGGATTTCAAGCACGTCGTGGCTATAGCCCGTATCGTAGGCGACGAGAGGCGCAAGCGGCGCGCTGATCGTTTCTTTCGCCCACGAGGAAGCAACGGGGGCTTGTGGTGCAATCGAGGTGTGCGGCTCGGCGACCAGAATCCCGGTTTTCCGAACCGTAAGGCAGCCTCGCGCCGCCATGCGCCCCACGGCTTCCCGCAGGCTGGCCCGGGAGACCCGGGCCATTTCCGCGAGAGCGCGTTCCGAGGGCAGACGGTCGCCGGGGCGAAGGCCATGATCTTCGATGAAGGTCTGGATCATGGCTTCCGCACGCTCCGACACGCGCGGTGCCGGAGACGCTTTGGCCTGATGTGCTTTGGTATGAGCGATCAAGGGATCATCCAGGGCGTCACGTAAGCTTGAACGGTGGTGATAACACCGATGAGCGCGGCGAGCGCAAGGCTATGCTTCACCGTGAAGCGGAACAGGTCCGATTCCTTGCCGACGAGCCCCACCGCCGCGCAGGCGATGGCGATGGACTGGGGCGAGATCATCTTGCCCGTCACGCCGCCTGTGGTGTTCACCGCGACGAGAAGCACGTCGCTCACCCCGATCTGATGGGCGGTCGTTGCCTGAAGCGCGCCGAACAGAGCGTTCGAGGACGTATCCGAGCCCGTCACGAACACACCGAGCCATCCAAGGAACGGCGAGAAGAACGTGAAAGCCGGGCCGGTATGCGCGAGCGCGAGCGCCAGCGTCGACGACAGCCCGGAGAAGTTGGCGACGAAGGCGAAGGCGAGGACCGTGCCGATGGAATAGATCGGGATGGCGAGGCTTTTCAGCGTACCCCCGAACGTCGCAATGGCCTTGCCGGGGCGCATGCCGAGCAGGATGATCGAGGCGATAGCGGCAAGGAAGATGGCGGTGCCGGTCGCCGACAGCCAGTTGAACTTGAACACCGCGTCAAGAAGCTTCGGCTGCGCCGAAACGGGCGGAACCTTCTGCACCAGCATGTCGAGGAATGGCACGTGGAAGGAGAGGATCGTATTCACGAGCGGACCGTTCGCCGCGAACAGCGCCTTGAAGGCAGGGATGCTCCACAGCGTGACGAACGCGGTCAGGATCAGGAAGGGTGCCCACGCTTTGACGACCTGGCCTGTCGTGTAGCGAGCGACCGGCTCCACGCTCAGCGGGACGGCGGTCGATCCATCGGCCGCGACTTCCCTGGCGTCGAAGCGGAAGATATTGCGCGGTTGCCAGACCTTCAAAAACAGTGATGTGCAAACGAGCGACGCGAGCGCGGCCGTGATGTCGGGAAGCTCCGGGCCGATGAAATTTGCGGTGAAAAACTGCACGACGGCGAAGGAGATGCCGCACACGAGGATCGCCGGCCACGTTTCACGCACGCCCTTGACGCCGTCCATGATGAGGATCAGCCAGAAGGGGATGATGATCGACAGGAGCGGAAGCTGGCGGCCCGCCATCTGTCCGATCAGGAACGGATCGATGTTTGAAACCTGTCCCGCCACGATGATCGGGATGCCCATCGCGCCGAACGCGACAGGCGCGGTGTTGGCGATGAGGCAGAGGCCCGCTGCATAGAGCGGTCGGAAGCCGAGACCGACGAGCAGCGCGGCCGTGATGGCGACAGGCGCGCCGAAGCCTGCCGCACCCTCCAGGAACGCGCCGAAGGCAAAGCCGACGAGCAGAAGCTGGAGCCGCTGGTCTTCGGTGACGTGCAGGATCGAGCGGCGGATGATGTCGAATTGACCCGTTTCAACCGAAACCCGGTAGAGGAAAACCGCGGCGATGATGATCCAGGCGATGGGCCAGAGGCCGTAGAGGAAGCCGTAGACGCCAGCCGCCGCGGCGGTTTCGACGGGCATCCGATAAAAGCCGATGCCGATGCCGATGGCGAGCAGCAGCGTAATGGTTGCTGCGAGGTAGCCCTTCAGACGCAATTTGGTGAGCGCGATGAAGAAGAAGATGATCGGGATCGCCGCGACGAGGCTCGAAAGCCATATATTCCCGAGCGGATCGTAGTTCTGCTGCCAGACTGCCATTCCATACCCCTCAAATTTGGTCTGACCAACCGGAGCAGACGCTGGCTACCTATTCTTGAGAAAGACGGAATGTGTCAAACGAGACTATGGTAGAAGATCAAGGGATTGGTCGGACCAAAGGAGCTTTAGAGCGATAAGCTCAAATCGGGCGAGTAGTGCACGCCGCTTTATTCCGCGCGAAATTCAGGAAGCCTGGTCCGTCTCGCTCGCGTTCAATTCTACGTGTGAGCGACTTCCTGCAATCTTGAAGGTTCGACTTTTGCGCATCGTTGGGGAAACGCCCGGGCATCATGCTCGCCGTATCGGCTTGACCAAAACTCCGGCTTTGAACGCGACGGTTTCCGGCAGGTTGCCGTGCGAGGCTGTCGACCCGGTTGCGGATGCCTTCGGGTTATCGCGTCGCGCGGTGCGCGAGCTTTGGTTGTCGGCCAGCTTCTCTGCGTCAGCCCGATTAGGCCCGTAGGCGGAGTGGAACCGATCGAAGTTCCGCCTTCACTCCAACGGAATGCGCCCCGGCTTCTCTTTATCGAACGAGCTGAACCGGTCGCCCAACGCCGCGCTGCGAAAGCCATCCGCTTTTTGCCTCGCAAGTGATGACGTAAACGCCGCCTGACGTTCGCGCAGGGGGGGCAAATGGCACTCGCCCGACAGCTTCCGCCAAGCTGCCTTGTGATGACGGGCGAGTGCACAATTACAGGTGCTATTTATAAGCGATTGCGCTTCAGGCGGCGCGCTTGCCGGAAAACTGGTCGAAAGCCGCGATGGCGTCGGCGGCGTACATGAGCGAGGGGCCGCCGCCCATGTAGACGGCCATGCCGAGCACTTCCAGCACCTCTTCGCGCGTCGCGTCGAGCTTGACGAGCGCTTCGGAGTGGAAGCCGATACAGCCGTCGCAACGTGCGGCAACGCCGAGCGAGAGAGCGATGAGTTCCTTGGTTTTCTTGTCGAGCGCGCCGTCCTTGGTGGCGGCCGCGGCGAGCGCACCAAAGCCCTGCATCGTTTCGGGTATGCCCTTGCGCAGTTCCTTCAGGTTTGCAGAGATGGTGCGCGTGATGTCGGCGTAATTCTTTTCCATGGAGCCTCCTCGGGGCTTGTGTGCGGAAACGTTCCTCGTATATTAGATATCGCTAATATGGTGTCAAGATGAAGCAAGAGAATGCCACGGTCGCGGGCGCGGCGGATGCGATGAAAGCCCATGCCGAAGCCGCGGCCGAGATGCTGAAGCAACTCGCGAATTCGCATCGGCTCCTCATTCTCTGTCAGCTCATCGGCGGGGAAAAGTCGGTCGGAGAGCTCTGTGAAACAATCGATTTATCGCAGTCCGCTGTTTCTCAGCACCTTGCGAAACTGCGCGAGTCCGGCATCGTCGGCGCCGAGAAGCGGGGGCAGATGGTTTATTACCGGCTGTGCAGCATGGAGGTTCACGCCCTGCTTTCGACGCTTTATCTGATCTATTGCCGCCCCTGAAAACATTAGAGAGAACTAAAGGAAAACCTCGATGCCGATTCAACTCGTCGACCCCGCTTCGGTAAAAGCCTGGCTCGAACGCGGCGATGTCATCCTCGTCGACGTGCGCGAACCTCAGGAATACGCGGCAGAACATGTCGCGGGCGCGACGCTCGTGCCGCTGGGGACGGTCTGTTGCGCGAAGCTGCCCGATCACGCAGGAAAGAAGCTCGTCATCATGTGCAAGCTCGGCGGGCGCGGCGGGAAAGCGTGCGAGAAGCTGGCAGGCGAGCTTTCGTCCGAAGCGGTCGTCTACAATCTCGACGGCGGCATAGAGGCATGGAAACAGGCGGGATTGCCGGTGGAGCGCGCTCCGCGCCGGGGCTTCTTGAGCTGGCTCACGGGGCGCGGCTGAACAGCGGCGCAAGCTCGGCGCTTTGGCTGAAAAACAGCGCCCCGATGCAAATTTTGGCTCGCTTTCCGCGCGGTTTTGAGTATAAGTCACGGACCCGGCGGCGAAGTCCCTCGCGACCTTGCCGCATCGCCAGAGCGGGCGTAGCTCAGGGGTAGAGCATAACCTTGCCAAGGTTAGGGTCGGGCGTTCGAATCGCCTCGCCCGCTCCAGTTTCTCCCAAACTTCCCAACCCAACCGCCGCCGCACTCCCCGCAATAATGGGCAATGCAGTCCTGCCGCGTCGGCGTGCGCCCGCACGCGGTGCTGTCTTCTTCGCGTTCGCTGCAATCGGCTACCGGCGCTCTTCCCAAAAAAAGAGCCGCGTTTCCGCGGCTCCCCAAATTGCAGGCAGGTTTGTCGTTACCCCCTGGCGAAGCGCGCGAATTTGGCCTTCGGCGTGTCGGCCGCCGCGGCGCCAAGGCGGCGCAGCTTGTCTTCTTCATACGCCTGGAAGTTGCCCTCGAACCATTCGACATGGCCGTCGCCCTCGAAGGCGAGGATGTGCGTCGCGAGGCGGTCGAGGAAGAAGCGATCATGGCTGATGACCACGGCGCAGCCGGGGAAATCTTCCAATGCGGCTTCGAGGCTCGACAGGGTTTCCACGTCGAGGTCGTTCGTCGGTTCGTCGAGGAGGATGAGGTTGCCGCCCTCCTTCAGCATCTTGGCCAGATGCACGCGGTTTCGCTCACCGCCCGAAAGCAGCCCCACCTTCTTCTGCTGGTCCGGCCCCTTGAAATTGAACCAGCCGCAATAGGCGCGTGAGTTCACTTCCTTCGTGCCGAGCTTGATCTGGTCGAGGCCGCCGGAAATTTCTTCCCACACGCTCTTCTTCGGGTCGAGCGCGTCGCGGCTCTGGTCGACATAGCCGAGCTTCACCGTCTCGCCGACGCGGAACGAGCCCGCGTCCGGCTTCTCGTTGCCGATGATCATCTTGAACAGCGTCGTCTTGCCCGCGCCGTTCGGGCCGATCACGCCGACGATGCCGCCGGGCGGCAGCTTGAAGTCGAGGCCGTCGATCAGCGTGCGGCCGTTGAAGCCCTTCTTCAGCCCCTCCGCTTCGAGTACGACGCCGCCGAGGCGCGGGCCGGTCGGGATCTGGATCTGCGCCGTGCCGACCTTGTCGCGTCCGGCTTCCTCAGCCAGCTTTTCGTAAGCGGTGATGCGTGCCTTGCTCTTGGCCTGGCGCGCCTTCGGGCTCGCCCTGATCCACTCCAGTTCGCGCGCCATGGTGCGCTGCTTGGCTTCATCCTCGCGGGCTTCCTGCGCGGCGCGCTTGGCCTTCTGTTCGAGCCAGCTCGAATAATTGCCCTTGTACGGTACGCCCTGACCGCGATCGAGTTCGAGCGTCCATGTGGTGATCGAATCGAGGAAGTAGCGGTCGTGGGTGACGAGGATCACGCAGCCCGGATAGTCTTCGAGGAAGTGCTGCAGCCAGTCCACCGTCTCGGCGTCGAGATGGTTGGTCGGTTCGTCGAGCAGCAGGATGTCGGGCTTCGACAGCAGAAGCTTCGTCAGCGCGACGCGGCGCTTTTCGCCGCCCGACAGATTTTCCACGCTCGCATGCGGCGGCGGGCAGTTCAGCGCGGCGAGCGCCTGTTCGACCTGCGCGTCGAGATCCCAGAGATTGTGCCCGTCGATGATGTCCTGAAGCTTGGCCATCTCGTCGGCGGTCTCGTCGGAATAGTTCATCGCAAGCTCGTTGTAGCGGTCGAGCATCGCCTTCTTGTCGGCCACGCCGTCCATCGCGTTGCCGAGCACGTCCTTCGACGCGTCGAGCTGCGGCTCCTGCGGCAGATAGCCGACGCGCACGCCTTCCGCCGCCCACGCCTCGCCCTGATGTTCCTTTTCGACGCCCGCCATGATCTTGAGCAGCGTCGACTTACCGGAGCCGTTCACGCCCACCACGCCGATCTTCGCATCGGGGAGGAAGGACAGCGAGATGTTGTTCAGCACCTGCTTTCCGCCGGGATAGGTCTTGGAAAGCTTCTGCATCACGTAAACGTATTGCGGCGCGGCCATGGGCTTCTCTTCTTGTGTGCGTCGATGAATGGGGAATCTTGCCCCTATGTAGCGTGGTTGCGCGCGGTTGTCAGCCTCGGGGTTGGGGGGCGTAGCCCGACTGCAAATCGCTCGGAACGTTAAGTTGACGCGTGGAGGCGATTTCGCACCGGAAATACAAGGTGAGGCCCTCGCTAGGTTTACGCGCTGCAAACCGCGTTATCATGAGCGACATCTTCAACATGGGATGTGTCGATGTCTCAACGAAAGAGGTTATCGCTAATGAGCATAATGCTAGCCATTGCGGTGAGGCAAAGGGGAACAAAACATGAGGTCCAGATCTCCCTAAGTTTAGGCACGGCGTTAGTCTCTGTCATGTCTCGCTTGCTTCGCGGCAATGAGGAACACCCCGCCCCGCCATTCCTTCCCCTGTAAAAGGAGTGGCAATCATGACAGACCCGACAGCACCGGGCGGACCCGCGGGCGCGGGGCTTCCAGGCGGCATTCCGCCAGACCATCAGCCGGGCATCCCGACTGGTCCCGGCCCCGATACGATCCCGGGCGCGCCGCCGGAAGGCGGCTTCGGCAAACCGGGCAGGGGCGGCGTGTGGCCAGAGCCGCAGCCTGGGGGCCAGCCGCGCCCGCCATCCGAAGGCCCGGACAGCGACGTCGCACCGGACGGCGACCGCATCCTCGAAGACATCAAGGAAGGCGCGCGCTGAACGCCGCCGCCGCACCCGCCGCGCAACGCAGGGCTTCGAGGCGGCGGGAACACCGTCCGCCGGGCTTCGTTGAATCCAATTGGGAGCGCAGAATGCCGAAGAACAGGAACCGAGGCGCACAGGGCGTCCGTGCCGATCCCAACAAGGCGTCCAAGCAAGGCTTCGAGGTTCATCGCTGGGCCGCCCAGTCGGAAGGAAGACAATGAACAAGACGAAGACAGGTATCGGCTCCTATTCGCCGGAGGATGACGACGCGATTTCGCCCGACGACGCCGACGCGAAGGTGGGCCAGAAGGCGTGGGACAGGCGCGACCGCGAAAAGCCCGACGAGGAGAAGATCCGGCGCGATCTTGAGAAGTATGATGAGGAGATGGCGGAGGACTCGGCCGGAACCGGCACCCCGGAAGACAATCCATAGGCCCCTTTTCGCTTCTCCCCGCGCAAAACGGTTCCTCCTTTTTTGGAATTGCCGCCGCGCCGGGGCCGCAGCGTGGGGCGACGCAGCGAAGCGGAGCCCGCGAAATAAAAAAGGAGCCCTCTTCGGCTCCTTTTTCTTCATCGTGCAACGGTCATATGTTGCCGCGCCCTTTCAGCAGATAGCCGATCAGAGAAACGACAAGAAGCACGAGAAAGACGTAGAATATGATCTGCGCAATACCGGCGGATGCGGCGGCGATACCGCCAAAGCCGAAAATGCCGGCAACAATCGCAATCACAAGGAAGGTCAAGGCCCAGCCTAGCATGGTTTTCTCCCTGAAAATGCTTTCTCGTGAGGTCAAACACGAGTGGACGCCGCCCGTTCCGGGAGATCAGCCGCGAGCAAAGGATTTCGCCGCCGAGGGCGAAAAGCGATCCGCCCGCGCCGCCGTGCCCTCTCTCAGCCAGAGCGTGCAGACGATAGCCGCCGCATCCGCCTCGACGATCCAGAAGCCGTTCGCCTCGCCCCGCCAGCGCGCGGAAAGCGCGGTCGGGGCCCCGAGCGCAACCAGCTTGCCCCAAGCGCTCTGCACCTCGATGGCGAAGCTCCGATGCGTGTGGCCCGACATGACAAGCTCGACACCCGATCGCGCAATTGCCCGCAGCGCTTCGTCCGCGCGGCGGACGGGCCGCGCACGTGGCTCGCCCGGCACGCGCATCATGGGGTGATGCGCGGCGACGGCCTTGAACATGTCCGGGGACATGCGTGCGAACTCCGCTTCCGCCGCGTCGATGTCGCGCCGTCTCGCCGCGCCCTCCTGCCAGCGCAGATGCGGCTGCCAGGACCGCGCCGTGTTGAACCCCAGAACCGCGCCGCCGCCGCCTTCGAACACCGGCATCAGATGCGGTGTGCCCGTTGCCTGATGGAAGCGATGAAAGGGATCGGCGAACCTCTGAAACAGGTTGAAATAGGGCAGGTCGTGGTTGCCCGGAAGCACGAGCGCGGGCGTGCCGAGCGCACCGAGCCAAGTCTTCGCAGCCTCGAATTCGCGCCGCCGCGCGCGCAGCGTCAGGTCGCCCGCGACCACGATGACGTCGGGACCCTCCGCCTGCATCGCGTCGCGCAGGGCCTCTTCGAGGCCCACCGGCACACTGCCGAAATGAAGGTCCGCGCAAAGGGCGATCTTCATCGCGCGTCTTCCGAAACCGGCACCAGCACGGTGAGCGCCGCTGGGCGCACACGGTATTTTAGCGGCGTCCGCATCCTCACGACTTCCCCGTCGTTCGACAGGCGCAGCGTCTTTTTTCGCCGCGTCATGATGGTGACCTCGGAGGCGCTGAGCCGTTCAAGCCTGTCGTCGCCCCGCCACAACCCGAGCGACGCGCGGGCCAGCACCCAAATCAGGCCCAGCCCGCTATGCGGCTTTGCAATATAGACGCCGAGCTTCCCGTCGGAGAGGCCCTTGCGGGAAAATACGAGACCCGGCTTTTCATCATAGAGATTGTTTGAAACCGCGAGCGAAAACACCCGCACGCGCTTGCGCTCCGTCTCCGCGCCATCTATGGCGATGTCGAGATGGCCGCGCGAGGCAATCACCGTTTTCAAAAGCGAGAAATAGCCGCGTATCCTCTCGCCAAGGGGGCGCCCGCGAAGGGCCTGTCGCCCGGCGCTGATTTTCGGCGGCAATCCCAGAAGCGAGTTGCAGAGGAACGCTTCGCCGTTCACCTCGGCGACGTCGATCTTGCGGAACTCGCCCGACGCAAGCGCACCAAGCGCGGCGTCGGGGGCCAGCGGAATGCCGAGGTCGCGCGCGAGGCGGTTCACGGTCCCAAGCGGCAGGATGGCAAGGGCGGTCTTGCTGCCGAGCAGGCGGCGCGCCGCACTGGTGACGGTACCGTCGCCGCCCCCCGCCAGAAGCACATCCGGTTTTTCGGCTGCGGCGCGATCGAGTGCCGCACTCAGCATTGCGGGCTCTACCAGGTCCAACGTGATCGTATGCCCCACCGCCTCGAAAGCCGCTCTCGCCTCGCGGGCAAGATCTTCGCCTGAAACTCCAAGCGCTTGCCCGGCCCGGCTGTTTATCACGGCATGCACGCGCATTCCCGCTCCCCCGCCTTTTCAGCCATTGTATCCTTGAACACTCGAATTGTGTGCCGGTTCGGCGAAACGAATTTGCGGTGGCCGCGTTTAAATTTACTTGCTCTCAGTAATGGAATATATATTCTAACATCCTTCGGCGATCTGGCAGTCGTCCATTTGGCGCTGTGACAAAATATTCGCCGCTATCGGCTTGGATTAGAGTAATTATGAAGGTTGCGCGGCAATAATGATACGTTTTGTCGTCGATCCCGGAAAAGCGATCGGAGACGTTCTCTCTTCCTCTGGATCATATTCCACATGGCGCGTCTCGTCTCACGGGGGAGGGGCTCTGCCTCCTTGCGACGAAGTGGTTATTGTCGCTGCGGGAGCGGACGATCATACGTGTCAGAACGTTCTTTTGCCATTCGTGAAGGCCGGGGCGGAAACAGCGAAGCGGATCGTTCTGCTGTCATCGCTCGACGTCTATTCGATGCGAGGTCTTCCGCTGGATGAGGGTTATCTCGATCCTCGGGCGGCCCGCACGGGGCTTGGTCGGTTGGAAAACGCCGTGTCGGAAAGCGCTCCGCGTGGCGTTGTGCTGAGGCTGCCGGATGTCTTCGGGCCGTCAATCACCCACGGCGCGGCGGGCGCTCTCATCGGTCGCGACGCGTCGGGGCTCAACCGCGTCGCCATTCACCAATGGTACCCCGTTCGGCGCCTGTGCCGCGACATCGAGCGGGCGCTCGGTCTTGGTGTTCCGATAGTGAACCTTTGCACCGAGCCTCTGCCCACAGCCGATGTCCTCCTGGAATTCTTTCCCGGGCAGATGGGGCAGGTGAGGTCGCCCGCGCCTTACAGCCGCATCCGCACGCGTTACGCGGCGGCGTTCGGCGGGAAGGGCGATTACATCATCGCGGCGAGCGAGGTGCTGGCCGAGATGCGCGGATGCATTCTGGCCCACCGTCGGGAAAAGGCGGGCTCGGCACCTTCTCGACGCATCGAAAGCGCAGAAGGCGCATCTGCCGCGCTGGCCTGACCGAAGCGAGCGCGAAAGCCGTCTTCTCTCATGCCGCGTGCTTCGCAAGAGCCTTGAGCAAAGCGCTTGCGAGATCCGCCTGACCGAAAGGCTTGATGAGAAGCGGTCGACCGTCGAAACGGTCGTCGAGACCGTTCCCGCAGTAGCCGCTCGCGAAGATGAAGGGAATATTCCGCCGCTCAAGTTCTTCGGCGACGGGTGTTACCGTTTCGCCGGCGACATTGATGTCGAGCACCGCCACATCGAAGCTGACCTGATCGATTTTCTTCAGGGCGGCGCCGACCCTGTGCGCGGAAGCGGCGACGACACAGCCCAGCTCCTCCAGGAAATCCTCCATGAGCATGGCCACAAGCACCTCGTCTTCCACGAAAAAAACGCGCACGCCCTTGAGGGGAGTGTCCGTATTCGACTTGTCGCGATCAGTGGTCGGTTCCGCCGGAGAGGAAGCCCGCATCTTTTGAAACCCGTAGATTTCGATTGAGCTGGAACCTTACCTTAATTGCGCGAAAGTCGTCCATCGGCTTTTGATCAGAGTAAACGTCGCGCGACGCCACAACCGCGCGGGATCGAAAGCGCGGGTTCCGTGTTCATCCGAGGCGTTCCCCACCCGGGAGAGAAACGATGAAGCTTTTCGAATGCCAGCATTGCGGACAACTTATCTATTTCGAGAATACGGTGTGCGAGCGGTGCGGCTATGCTCTAGGCTTTCTTCCCGATGTAGCGCAAATGACGGCGCTGAAGCCAAACGGAGACGGCAGCTTCGTGCCGCTCGCAGACAAGTCCCGCACCGTGTCCTATTGCGCCAATTTCGAACATGGCACCTGCAACTGGCTCGTCGAGCAGCCGGGCGAGCTTTGCCGTGCCTGTCTTCTGAACCGCACCATTCCCGACCTGCCCGAGAACCTGCGGCGCTGGCAGCGCATCGAGGTGGCCAAGCATCGTCTCGTCTACAGCCTTTTGAGGCTGGGCTTGCCCGTTGAAAGCAAAAGCGAAGCGCCCGAAACCGGCATCGCCTTCGATTTTCTCGCGCCTCCGCCGGGAGAGGACGGGCAGGGCGATATCATCACCGGCCATGACAACGGCGAAATCACGCTGAACGTCATCGAAGCGGAAGACGCGATCCGCGAAAAGATCCGCGAGAACATGCACGAGCCCTACCGCACGTTGCTCGGTCATTTCCGTCACGAGATCGCGCATTACTATTTCGAGCGGCTGGTGAAGGGCGGGCCGGGCTATGCCCTGTTCCTCGCCACCTTTGGCGACGAGACGGCGGATTACGGCGAGGCGCTGAAGAACCACTACGCGAACGGCGCGCCCCAGAACTGGCGCGACAATCACATCACGGCTTATGCAAGCGCGCACCCGCACGAGGATTGGGCCGAGACCTTCGCGCATTATCTCCACATGGTCGACACGCTGGAGACGGCCTACGCGTTCGGCCTGCATGTGCGCCCGCGTGCCGGACAGGACGACAATCTCGCGGCCAGCGTCAGCTTCGACCCGTATACGCGCAAGGATTTCGAGACGATCATCGATGCGTGGCTTCCCGTGACCTTCGCGGTGAACTCGATCAACCGCAGCATGGGCATCGACGACCTTTATCCCTTCGTGATTTCGCCCGCAGTCGTCGAGAAACTCCGCGTCGTCCACGAGATCGTCCGCTCGAAGGGCGCGATAGCTTCATCGGCGCACGCGGCTTCGGAACCGGGTCTCGTCCGGCGGCTCGCCAGCTTCTTCGCCTGATCGGCCAGCGTCAAACCGGATTGCATGCATGGAGGCGGATCGACAACCAGACTTCCAGCGTCGTGCCATATCCGATTTGCCGCAAGACTTTGGAGGGTCTTCAGGCGAAGGATCGCTTCGCCTGAAAAAGGAACCGCCGAGGGGATCAGAGGAGGCCGTGCGACTGCGCAAGGCCCGCCAGCGGGCGTTGGGGGCGCGGCCCGACCTGCGTGATCACCTCCGAGGCGCACAGGCTGCCGATCTTCGCGCAGGTTTCGAGGTCGCGGCCGGTCGAGAGACCGAACAGGAAGCCCGCCGCGTAAAGGTCGCCCGCGCCGGTTGCGTCCACAAGCTTTTCGATCTTCACCGCGGGCACGGCGACGGTGGTTTCGCCCTCAAGGATCACCGACCCCTTTTCGCTGCGTGTGATTGCGGCAAGCGCGCATTCCGAGCGGATCGCCGCGCAGGCTTCGTCGAACGACGCGCCCGGATAAAGCGCCAGCAACTCCTTCTCGTTCGCGAAGACGATATCCACGCTTTCGCGGATGAACTTGCGGAAGCCTTCGCGGTGACGGTCCACGCAGAACGGATCGGACAGCGTGAAGGCGAGTTTCGTGCCGGCCTTTCGCGCGATCTCGCCCGCGGCGAAAAATGCCTGCCGCGCCGGTACGGGATCGAACAGATAGCCTTCGAGATAGACGATCCCCGCCGATGCGATGGCGTCCGCATCGAGATTGGCCTCGGAATATTCCGCCGCCGCGCCGAGATTGGTGTTCATGGTGCGCTCGCCATCGGGCGTGACGAGGATCAGGCAGCGCCCGGTGGGCGTGCCGCTGCCGTCTTTCGCACCGAAGAAACTCACGCCGGTCGCCTTGATGTCGTGCGCGAAAGCGTCGGCGAACTGGTCGTGCCCGACCTTGCCGGCAAAGCCCGCCTTGCCGCCGAGCGACGCGATCCCCGCGCAGGTATTCGCCGCCGAGCCGCCGCTCGCCTCGACCGCCGGTCCCATGCGGCTGTAAAGCGCCGTCGCCTCTTCCGGCGAAGTGAGCCGCATCGTGCCTTTCACCAGCGAAAACTCTTCGAGGAGGCTATCCTCGCAGGAAGCGATGATATCGACCAGCGCATGGCCGATCCCGAGCACGTGAAGCGATTTCGTCATGGTTTTTCGTATTCCGTTTCAGTTGACACTGGTGCCGCCGCAAGTCGCGGGGCACAAGCGGTCGAATTCCCGACATTTGCATCCGTATTCGGCAGCCTCGCGAGCAAATGTCGCAATCACAAGACCACTACCAACTTCCTGATTTAGAGCTTCCAATTTGATATCCGGTCGAGAACTCCGGCAGCCGGGACTCAAATGTCAAACTGGCTCCACTAGGGTTTTCGGTGCGAACCGGCACAAATCGACGATGATACATCGCCAGCACTCCGGCTTTCGCGCCTTGCAGACGTAGCGCCCATGCAAGATGAGCCAGTGATGCGCGTTCAGCGCGAAACGGGCGGGAACGACGCGTTCGAGGCCCAGTTCCACCGCGAGCGGCGTTTTCCCCGGCGCGAGCCCGGTGCGGTTCGCGACGCGGAAGATGTGTGTGTCGACGGCGATGGTCGGCTCGCCGAAGGCGACGTTCAGCACGACATTCGCCGACTTGCGCCCGACGCCCGGCAGGCTTTCCAGCGCGTCGCGGTCTTGCGGCACGCCGCCGCCGTGGTTTTCGACGAGCGACTTTGAAAGCGCTACGACGTTTTTGGCCTTCGTGTTGAAAAGCCCGATGGTCCTGATGGCGTCGCGGACCTTCTCTTCCCCGAGCGCCACCATCTTTTCGGGCGTGTCCGCTTGTCGGAACAGCGCCCCGGTCGCCTTGTTGACGCCCGCGTCGGTCGCCTGTGCCGAAAGCACCACCGCGACGAGGAGCGTGAACGGGTTCACGTGGTCGAGTTCGGTGCGCGGGTCCGGCATGGCGGCCGCGAACCGGGAGAAAAGCTCACCGATCTCCTCCGCCGAAAGAAGGGAGGAGGTGTCGCCCGTCCGTTTCTCTTTCGTAGCGGGCTTCAGCCTGGCCTTAGCCTTTCGGCTTCCCGCAACACAGGGCTTTTCCATGTCGGGCCGGTGAGTTTCGATGCTTCAGTCAAAGTCCGGCGGCGGCTTGATGGATCGGAAAGCAAAGCCGGAATTTTCCGCTGCCCGTGCCTTTGCTGCCTCATCGCGAGCGTCGGCGCAAGAGCTTTGTCGTTCTCAAGGCGCAGGTGAGGTATTCTTGAGCGACGCCGCACCCGCGCGCGCCTTGTTTCGGCCGCAAAACACCCTTCGCCGGGCCTTATTCGGGCTTCGACGCGTGGGTGCAGCCGCAATCCGAATCAGGGGCACCCCGATTCGGATTGCGGAGAAGGAAAACTATACGGTGAGCGTAATCTTCGACGCGGCCGAGCCGTCCGGGTTCAGGCGATAAACATAAGGCTCGCCGGTGGCGAGGTTGAGCTTCAGGATTTCTTCGGTCGAAAGCCCGTCCAGTTTCATGATCAATGCGCGCAGCGAATTGCCGTGCGCCGCAACGATCACGTTCCTGCCCGCCTTCACCTGCGGCAGGATTTCAGCCTCATAATAGGGGAGCACGCGCGCTGCGGTGTCCTTCAGGCTTTCGCCTCCCGGAGGCGGCACGTCGTACGAACGGCGCCAGATATGCACCTGCTCTTCGCCCCATCTTGCGCGGGCGTCGTCCTTGTTGAGGCCGGAGAGGTCGCCATAGTCGCGTTCGTTCAGAGCCTGATTCTCGACGACGGGAAGATTGCGCTGGCCGAGTTCGTCGAGGATGAGCGACAGCGTGTGCTGCGCGCGCGTGAGCGCGCTCGTGAAGGCGATGTCGAAGGTATAGCCGTCCTTTTTCAGAAGTTCGCCAGCCTTGCGCGCCTCTTCGACGCCCTTTTCGGTCAGGTCGGGGTCTCGCCAGCCGGTAAAGAGGTTGAGCTTGTTCCATTCGCTCTCGCCGTGGCGAACGAGCACGAGCACGTTGTTCATTGCGGTATCCTTCGAGTTTCGCGAAAAAAGTGGCGTCAAAGCCCCAACACGTTGCGCATCGAGAAAAGACCGGGGCCCTTGCCTTGGCCCCAGAGCGCGGCGGCAACGGCGCCCCGCGCGAAAATCTGTCGGTCTTCGGCGCGGTGCGACAGCTCGATGCGTTCGCCGGTGCCCGCGAAAATCACGCTGTGGTCGCCTACGACCGAGCCGCCGCGAAGCGCCGCGAAGCCGATCGCCCCGAGCGGGCGCTCGCCGGTGTGGCCTTCGCGCGCGGTAATCTTGTGATCGCCAAGCTGGATGCGACGGCCATCGGCGGCCGCTTCGCCGAGAAGCAGAGCCGTGCCGGATGGCGCATCAACCTTGTGCTTGTGGTGCATCTCGACGATTTCGATGTCGAACCGCTCGTCGAGCGCTGCGGCGGCTTTCTCCACCAGCGCGGCGAGCAGATTGACGCCGAGGCTCATATTGCCGGACTTGATGATCGTGGCGTGGCGCGCGGCGGCCTCGATCTTCGCCTCGTCGTCGGGGGAAAAGCCCGTCGTGCCGATGACGTGGACGATGCGCGCCTGCGCAGCGAGACCAGCGGTTTCGACGCTTGCGGCGGGCGCTGTGAAGTCGAGCACGCCGTCGACATGGGTGAAGAGCGCAAGCGCGTCGCTTGTGATCTCGATGCCGAGCGGGCCGACGCCCGCGACCTCGCCCGCGTCCTTGCCGATGAAGGGCGAACCCGCGCGTTCGACGGCGCCCGCCACATCGCAATTCGGTGTTTCGTGAACGGTGCGGATCAGCGTGCGCCCCATTCGTCCGGCAGCGCCCATGATTGCCAAGCGCATGGCCTGTACCTCGCCTGTTTTGTTTCGGCGCATATCATAAGGCCGATGGGATTACGAGTCATAGATCGGTCGCGGTTCCAGCTGCCCTGATCGGCGAGAAAAGACCGACGGCTGTGCGGAGTTTCGCGGAAAGAGGACCGTGTCGGCGCGGGAAACCGGCAAAAAGTCGAGCGCCCGCCGGCAAAAAAGAAAAGGGCGCGGCCCTGCGGCGCGCGCCCTCCAGATCGGAAAGAGCTTTCGCTTACATGTCGCCGCCGCCGCCGAAGGAGACGGTACGGCGGTTGAGCACGAACCGGATCCAGATCGTCAGCAGGAATTCCGAAGCGCCCGCCACGATCAGAACGGCCAGCGAATTGAGCTGATAGGCCGAAATCTGCTCCTTGAAGGTAGGGCTGATGATGGTCTGCACGAGGATCACCACGCCTGCTACGACGGGCGCGATGGCGAGCACCGAATCGAGCACGCCGAGCGCCCGGATCTGGCTCGCGGAGAAGAGCAGAAACATCATCTGGATGATGAGGTAGAAAAACCCGATCCAGACGGGCACGGCCCAGGCCACGCCGCCGGTCTCGCCCGGCGTGTAGTCCGGGTAGGAACCGATGAAAAATGCGCCACCTATCGTGGCGAACAGAGCGAGAAGAATGCTGAACCATTCCTCGGGGTTCGTGCTTGCGCGACGCCGCCGATCGTCTTCGAATGACATGGCTATCCCTTCCTTGAGACTATTGCGTGAAAGCTAACCGCGTCGTGCTCCGCTTTCGCAGCCGCCGCGGCGCCGGAATTTCGTGTCCGCATCGCCCTTGGCGGTTCGATGCACAGGCGAAGGCAAAATCCGGCAGAACCGGAAAGCCTCGCCTTACGCCGGCAAGGCCGCCCCCATGGAAGATCAGGTGTAACCCGACACCGATCCGTACAAGATCAGATGTCGGAATTTTGACGGGGGCGCGGCAATTGTACCAGCACCCCCCGAATACAGCCGTCAGCGTCCGGGGATCAGACCTTTTTCCGGCCGTCCTCGATCGCCTTCAGAATAAGGTCGCGCGCTTCCGCCTCGCCGCCCCAACGGTCGATCTTCACCCACTTGCCGAGTTCGAGATCCTTGTAGTGTTCGTAGAAATGGGCGATGCGATTGCGAAGCATGTCCGGCAGGTCGGTATAGTCCCTGATGCCGCGATAGGTCGGCGAAATCTTGTCCGAGGGGACGGCGATGATCTTTTCGTCGCCGCCTGCTTCGTCGCGCATGTAGAGAACGCCGATGGGGCGGCAGTTGCAGACCGCACCCGGCACGATGGGACGGTTGTTCGCGATGAGCACGTCCAGCGGATCGCCGTCCTCGGACAGCGTATGCGGCACAAAGCCGTAATTGCCCGGATAATGCATCGCTGTATAGAGCATCCGGTCCACGAAAAGCGTTCCCGATGGCTTGTCGAGTTCGTACTTGATCGGTTCGCCACCGATGGGAACCTCGACGAGCACGTTGATGTCGAAAGGCGGATTGTTGCCGATCGGGATGGAGTCGATGCGCATTCGTTTGCCCTTGTGATAATTTGAGCGTGTCGTAGCGCAGTCGGAGCCGATTTTCCATCTTTTTGCGGCGATACGGCGCAGATAACCCTTGGCGCCAGGCGAGCAGTTCTTTAGAAGCAGAAGACGGTGGGGGGAATGCTTTTTATGCAACTTGAGCCGGTTTTCCCGATGCCCGCGCTTCGTTTGTTCTCTCTTGCTCTTGCCATGACGCTCGGCATAGCCGTTCCTGCGCTTGGCGGTGAGCCGCGAGAAATCAGGTCTTTCGTCAAGACAATATTCAAGGAACAGATCGAGGACATAAAGACCGGCATATACTGCCGCGCCTTCTCCTGCGAGTTCGAGGTCGAAAGCTTTTTCGCGACCGAAACCGATCCGAAGACCTACGCCCTTTCGACGACCGGTTGGCTCGAAGGCACGATTCCGGGGCTTCACGGCTCCGCCAGACGCGCGATGGGCCTTACCGCGAGCTATACGCGCGGAACCTGCATCGTGAAAGATGTGAAGCCGATCTTCGACAAGACCACGAACAACAACGGCTGGGGCGCGTCGAAGATCGAGGCCGTTTTCAAGCGCATCGAAATTCCCGCCGTGGTGGTGCTCACGCCGGAGGACTGCAAGAAGGTGGACGAGTTCGTTTTCGCTGGGTCGTAAGCGAAACGCTGCGGGGCGTTTCGCGGCTTCGTTTGAAGAGGCAAGCGCGCGCTCCCGGCTTTTGCGCGGGAACGCGGCGGATGCACTCCGCGATCAGGCGCTGAGCTTTTCCATGACCTTGTCGCTCATCTCGAAGTTCGCGTAGACCTTCTGCACGTCGTCGGAGTCTTCGAGCGAATCGATGAGTTTCAGAAGCTTCTCGCCCTTTTCCTCGTCCACCTCGACGGTGTTTTGCGGCCGCCAGCCGATGGATGCCGATTTCGCCGGACCGAACTTCTTTTCAAGCGCGGCCTGAACTTCGCTGAACGCGTCGATGCTGGTCGTCAGCCAGTGCGCTTCCGCGTCAGTCTCGCAATCGTCCGCGCCCGCCTCGATGGCGGCTTCCAGCATCTCCTCGGCGCTGCCGGCGGAAATCGGATATTCGATCTCGCCGACGCGGTCGAAACTGAACGACACCGCGCCCGTTTCGCCGAGGTTTCCGCCGTACTTGGTGAACAGCGAGCGCACCTCGCCCGCCGTGCGGTTGCGGTTGTCGGTCAGCGCTTCCACGATGATGCCGACGCCGCCGGGCGCGAAGCCTTCATAGCGCACCTCCACATAGTCCGCGCCGCCTGCTTCCTGGCTCTTCTTGATCGCGCGTTCGATATTGTCTTTCGGCATGTTCTGTGCGCGAGCCGCGAGAATGGCGGTGCGAAGGCGCGGGTTCATGGCGGGGTCGGGAAGACCGACCTTCGCGGCGGCTGTGATTTCGCGCGCGAACTTGGAAAACATCTTCGAGCGCTTCGCGTCCTGAGCGCCCTTGCGATACATGATGTTCTTGAATTGCGAATGCCCTGCCATGGGTAGCCTTTGTGTTCGTCTCGAATTTGTCCGCTGATTGGATGCGTTGTCGCAATTTTCGCGCGCGAGCACAAGATTTGCGTCACGCTTTTGCGTCTGGCGGGTGCGCGCATATCGAAAACCGGCTCACGGCGCGCTTCTGGAGCGCCGAGGGGGCTCGTTGTCAGCGATACCCCATGGTGGTATGAATGCCCAATGCAGGACGGCAAGGACAAGAGGCTGGGACGGCTCGCACGGATCGAGGGGCAGGTGCGCGGCATCGCGCGGATGGTCGCCGAGGATCGCTATTGCATCGACATCATTACCCAGATCGCGGCGGTGCAGGCCGCACTTCGCAAGGTCGAAAGCGAAATTCTTGAAAACCATGTGAGCCATTGTGTCGAGCACGCCATCCAGAGCGGTAACGCCGAGGAACAGCGCAGAAAGGTTGCGGAACTCATGGAAGTGCTGAACCGTCGCACGCGCTGACCGGTTGCGTTAAATTGGTGTTACGTTTCTGTCTTAAAGAAAGGCGATAGTGACAAAAGCGGACTCGGCTTCATCCAAAAAGGGGGTACAGGCGCATGGCGCTCTTCCCGTTCCTGGTCCGAATATCCAATGCATTTTCGCAGCCGAGCCGCCCTTCAAGAAGGAATAGGGAAATGACTGCCCACACCGTCACCGCTTACGATCAGGAGCTCAAGGCTCTCGAAAATGCCATCGCCCGAATGGGGGGCCTTGCGGAGCAGCAATTGCGGCTTGTGCTTTCAGCCGTCACGGAAGCCGACCCGGAGAAGGCGATCAAGGTGATCGCGGGCGATCAGGTGATCGACGCGGTGCAACGCGAGGTCGAGGAGATGACGGTCCAGCTCATCGCGAGACGCCAGCCCGTGGCGGTGGACCTTCGCGTGGTGCTCGGCGCGCTTCGCATTGCAAGCGATCTCGAACGCATCGGCGATCTCTCGAAAAGCACGGCGAAGCGCCTCGCGCAGTTCGATGAAAAGGCGTGGCTTTCGCCGATGACGAGGAGCCTTACCGCTATCGGCGATCTCGCTCTTCTGCAGCTCAAGACGGTGCTCGACGCCTATTCGCAGCGCAATCTCGATCAGGCGCTTCTCGTGTGGAACCGCGATGAAGAGATCGATCGCCAGTATAACGCGCTCTTCCGCGAACTGCTCACCTACATGATGGAAGACCCGCGCACGATCACTTTCTCCGCGCACCTCCTGTTCTGCGCGAAGAACATCGAGAGGATCGGCGATCATTGCACGAACATCGCGGAAATCGCAGCCTATATCATTACCGGCGAGCCGCTTGTCGAGAACCGGCCAAGGGCGGATATCCCGCAAGCCGAAGGGTGATCGGGACGCGCGCAAGCCGCAGGCATCGCAGATTTCCGGCCAAGGCTTCGCCGGTTCGGCGTACGCGAACGTCATCCGTCGCGAGAGCTGCCGAATCGCGCGGGCGCCTCGGTTGAAAGGGCACGCGACGAAGTAAACTGTGCGTCACCAAGCGGGAATCCCAAAAGCGAAGGCATGGGACCGAAGGCGCGCGCCGCCGTGCCTTTGAGCCCGAGACGGCGCCCGAAATCGTTCTGGACGGCTTCGACAGCGAAGGCATTTTCCGTTAATCCCCGGCCCTGAAGAGGCGCGTGTCGGCGCGGGCGAACATGAAGCTCGTCGATTACCGTCATCCCGCGCCTCGACGCATCGATGACGGACGAGAGCGCTCGTTCGGTCGTGATATGCTGAGCATGGCGGGGCTGGAGGAGTCGGGGGGGGGCACTGTGCTTCCAGTGGCGATTTTGCAACGATCCATTCGGGACCGGCCTCAACCGCTAACCATAGGACGATCTCGATGCGGTGCGCCGTTGCCGAGCCCAAGCAGGGCGGTCATACTCTCCTTATGCGTGTGTTCGCTTCGGCACTTGCCCTGTCCCTTTGTCTTGCCGCCGGCGGTGTTTCGGCGGCGGAACGCGTTGCTGTCTTCGATTTCGAAATGGTCGATGCGAATTCCGATACCGCGAGCCTCGGCAGCCGTCCCGAAGAGGCGGAGCGGCTCAAGGCAGCGGCAGCCCGTTTTCGCGAAGCTCTCGTCCGCACCGGCAAGTACGAGATGGCCGATTTGAGCGCGGTGGAGCCATCCGCGCGTGCCTTCAATTTGAGCGCCTGCAACGGATGCGACGGCGCGCTTGCACGAAAGGTCGATGCCGCGATTTCCATCACCGGATCGGTGCAGAAAGTACAGGATGTCACACGCGCCATGGCGATCTTCGTTCGCGATGTGGAAACCGGCAAACTTCTCGCAAGCAAGAGCGTCGACATTCGCGAGGACACGGATGCGGGTTGGAATGGAGCCGTGGACAGTTTGGCCCAGACCTGCCTGCACCACCTCGCTCTTGAGGACAATTGAGTGTGTCGCGTGAGTCTGTAGGTGTTCCACTGGGTCGGTCTGCTTAAAAACGGGCTCGTTGCAAGCGAAATCGTTCGACAACCCTTCACAACGTTTGCCGCGTCTAGTTCATAGCACGGCGCCGTGGCCTTTTCCGACCCGGCGATACAGGAACGGCGGCGGCGCGGCCTTGCTCGCCTCGGCAAGTGCTGCCATCAGGCCGTGATGAGGCGAGAGGCTGCAGGCCGGGTCGGTGGCCTCCACATCGCCTGTCAATGCGAAAGCCTGACAACGGCACCCCCCGAAATCGACATCCCTGCGCGGGCAGGTGCGGCAGGGCTCCTTCATCCACTCGTCGCCGCGAAAGCGGTTGAACGCCGCGCCGTCATACCAGACTTCATCGAGTGACTTTTCCCGTATGTTGTCGAAGTGCAGGGGAAGACTCTCGGCGGCGTGGCATGGAAGAACCTTTCCACCCGGCGTGATCGTGATTACGTCGCGCGCCCAGCCGCCCATGCAGGGTTTCGGAAATTCTGCGTAGGTGTCCGGCGTAACGTAGTCGATGTTGAGGATGCCCCTGAGGCGCTCGCGCGCGCTGCCGACGATAGCGGCTTCTTCTAGAACGGCGTCGTAGTCGGGCATCAGAGCCGCGCGGTTCTTCTCCGCCCAGCCATAATATTGCACATGCGCGATTTCGAGGCGGTCCGCGTTCAGTTCGAGCGCAAGCTCGATCAGGCGCGCGGCTTGTCCGATGTTGTGGCGGTGCGTCGGCGCGTTGAGCGTGAGCGGAAGGCCCGCTTCCCGCACCCATCGCGCCGCCTCAAGCTTCTCCGCGAGGCTCCCTTTGTAGTTGCCGATGCGGTCGGAGGTCTCGGCGTCGAGCGCCTGAAAACTGAGTTGTACATGATCGAGGCCGCAATCCGCGAGCCGCCCCAGGCGTTCGCGCGTCAGCATCACGCCCGAAGTGATGAGATTGGTATAGATGCCGCGTGCGCTGAGCGCCGCCACGAATTCTTCCAGATCCGTCCGAAGCATCGGCTCTCCACCAGAAAGATGGACCTGAAGTACACCGAGATCTGCCGCCTGCGCGAACGCCGAAAGCCATTCGGCCGTGTCGAGTTCTTCCGCCGCTTTCAGAAGCTTCAGCGGATTCGAGCAATACGGGCATTGGAGAGGGCAGCGATGCGTCAATTCCGCGAGAAGGCCGAGCGGCGGCCCTGCGCGCGGGGCCTGGTTGGCTGTCACAGCGTCAACAGGCGTAAATCCATCCATTCCTGTATGAACTCCATCACATCGGTTTCGATGGTTTCGACCGGCGCGGCGTATTCGGCGGCGAGTGTCGCCGACATGGCGGCAATCGTCCGCTCGCCATCACAGAGCTTCAGGATTTCGACGGCGATGCCGTCCGGCCAATAAACCCGCTCCGGCGCGAGCACGGCGTAGCGGCCCCGCACCGGATCGAACTGCAAGCGCACATGACGCGGCATTCGGGGTGCGCTGTCCGCCGTCGCGACTGCGCGCGTGCGCGATGAAAGGCGCGGCTCCTTTGAAAGGCTCGTCATGGCCGGAAAGCTCCGGGCGCGACGAGCCCCGGCTCGACATAGGCGAGATAAAGCGCGTCGAGTTGCGCCCAAAGCACTTGCGTCTTGAACAGAAGCGCATCCACGACCGCCTGCTGCGCCTCCGCCGTGCGCGCGCGTTCCTTCACATAGTCGAGCGCGAACTCGACATCGCGCGGGGCCTGACCGAGACGGCGCGTGAAATATCCCATCATCGCCTCGTCGATAAAATCGTAATTGGCGAGCATGCCGGAGATGCGTTCCGAATGGATGCCGGGCGCGAAAAGCTCGGTCAGCGAGGAGGCGATGCCTTCGAGGAGCGTTGTTTGGCGCACGAAATCGAGATAGGCGTCGCAGGCGAAGCGCGTGCCCGGAAGTATTCCGCGCGCGGACACGACATAATCGCGCGGAAGGCCGAGCGCGTCGGTCAGGCGTAGCCAGCGCGCGATACCGCCCTCGTCGTCGCCGATGCCGTCATGATCGAAATAGCGCCGCCGCCATTCGAGGCGCATGGCGCGGTCGACCATCTTCGACATCAGCGCCGCATCCTTGCGCGGGATCGTGGCCTGATAATAATAGCGGTTCAGCGCCCACGCCCGCACCTGCTGCCTGGAGAGCTTGCCGCCATGCAGCAGCTTGTGAAACGGATGCAGATCGTGATAACGGCGCGCGCCGATTTCGCGCAGGAGAAGTTCGAGGCCCTCCGGCGACAACCCGCCCGCAGGCACGGTCGTGTCGAGATCGGGCGCGGCCGGGCTTGCCGACACGTTGTCCGCCGCGCTCATGGTTCCAGTTGCCACGCTGTTTGATGCCTCGTCCAGTCTCCGGCGAATCGCGTCGCGATAGGGTGCCGCCCGTGCGGGCGGGGGCTACTGGAACAAACCATTGCGAGCGAGTTGGTGCCATCCTTGGCGGCACGATCAGCGGGCGCGGACCGGCCGCGTTCAGGCGAGTGCGAAGAAACGCGACGCGTTTCTGAAATCGTCGAAACGGTGCTTGAGGCGCTCGGCGGCTTCGTAATCCTCGCCCCATTGCGCGGCCTGCCACGCGTCATCGATATGCGCCGCAGCCCAGCTTGCGCCCGTATCGAGGAATCCGTCCACATGCGCGAGCGCCAGAAGCGCGGAACCGGTCAGCGTCGTCATCATGTGAAGCGCGGCGAGCCGGAACGGCCCGAAGGCGGTCAGGGCGTTACGAATAGCGTCGATCGAGGCAGGCGGCTGCGCAATATGGCCGACGCCCGTGGTCACCTCGAACGTCGCGCCGTAGGTGTCGCGGATAAAGGCGAGCACCGGGTCCCAAACCTCCGCCTGCCGCGCGGCGAGTTCGACTGGAAACGGCGCGCGATAGCAGAGAAGGTCGCTTGCCGCGAAGGACGCGATGTCTCCGACAACCTCGCATTCGCGCGGCGCGACGGCATCGGCGGCGCTGTTGGCAAGCCGTGTGTAGAACAGGCTGTGCGGCGCGATGGTTTCGCCTTGCGCGTTCCATTCTTCGGCGATGGCTTCGGCAAGCGCGCACGTGGGGACGGCGAGCGGGCGACCGGCCGGGGTCTTTACGGCGCGCCCGTCGAGATGGATCTGGAACGAGCCGTTGTCCTGTTCGGCTACGGTGGCGGCCTTGTAGAATCGCTTGAGGGTCTTTTTGTCGGATGCGGTCATCGTTCGTCCGTCAGAGTTTGTTGCGGCGCGCCGCGCGCCAGATGCGCCAGAGCCGGCCGAGCGGGTTGAGCGCAATCCTGTCGCGCAAGGGCTGAAAGTCTGGCGCCGCCATCGCCTGAAGATAGGGGGCGACAAGCGTCAGGGGAAGAAAGGCCGCGCGAGCGTCCGGCGCGATGTTCGCCTGCATGTCTCGGAAACGCTGAAGGGCTGCTGCCGCCTCGTCTCGCAACTCTGCAAGCGCGGCCCGAAGCGCGCCGCTGTCCTCGCCGCGTCCCATGGCCTCGAAATCGACGCCCTTCTCTTCGAGAAGCGCAAGCGGCAGAGGCAGGCGTCCGCGCGCGACGGAGTCGGGGAGGCCGCGAAGCGTTTCGACGATGCCCAACGCGAGTCCGGCCTCGCGGGCAGCGCCTTTCGCGGCCTCGCTGCGGTCGCCGAGCGCTGCGGAGGCGAGTTCGAACAGCGCGCCCTGCGAATCGTCGATGAGTGCCGCAAATTCCGCATCGTCGGAGGGGCTGTCGCCAAAAAGCTCGGGCACGTTCGCGTCCACCATCGCAAGGAGGCGCTCGCGCGGGAGATCATGCGCCATGATCGCGGCGTTCAGCGCGTCGGCGAGAGGGTTGCCGGTCTTTTCGTTCGCCTCGCCGCTTTCGATCGCATCGCGCCACCATTTAAGGCGGATCTGTCCCGCCAGAGGTTCGCGCGCGACCGCAAGGACGTGGTTCAGTTCGGAGTCGAAGGCATGGAGCGCGAAGAGAGCCGGGCGGGCGGCTTCGCGCGCGAACATAGCGGCCCAATAGCGGTCGCGGTCGCGCGAGCGGACGAGATCCGCTGCGCTTCGCCCGTCGTCGCGCGTTTCGGCGGCGGGCGACATGCGGTCAGCCTCGCGAGACCGGAAGCAGCGCGGCGGTAAAGCGGCGGCGCTCGGCGATGAGCACGTTGTAGGTGCGGCAGGCAGCGGCGGTGTCCATCGTTTCGAGGCCGAGGCCGCGTTTTTCGATCTGCCGCGCGAAGGCGGGCGAGACAAAGCGCAAGCTTGCGCCGGTGCCGTAGAGCAGGAAATCGCCGGGCGTTTCGCGCGTATCGAGAAAGCCGAGAATGTCGGTTTCCCGCGTGTCTTCGGTCGCTGCGGCCCAAGCGAAGACTTCGGCGGCCGAGATGAGGAGCGCCGTATCGCGGATCTTGCCCGCGAATTGCAGCGCGCCACCCGGCGTCAAGGAGACGGGTGCGCGGGGGCCAAGGCGTGTCAGGGAAACGCTCATTGGCCGCGCTCCCGTCAGCGGCGCTTGCCGCGCCCGGCTTTGCGGCCGGCGGGTGGACGGTAACCGGATGGCTTTGAAGCGACCCGCGCGGGAGCCGGCGTTTCGACTTCGGGCGCATCCGTCGATTCGAAGGCGGCGGCTTCGCTCGCCTCGTTGGCGGGTCGATCTTCGGCAGGAGCGGCTGTCGGCCTGGCGGGCTTCGCGCCGGGGGCGCCCGGCTTCGCGGATGCCTTCTCCACGCCGCTCCAGTCGCGCTTGACGCCGATGAGGATCAGAAACGGCGCGGCGATGTAAACGGATGAATAGGTGCCGATCAGCGTGCCGAAGATCATGGCGAAGGTGAAGCCGCGGATGACCTCGCCGCCGAAGATATAGAGCGGGATCAGCGCCATGAGCACCGTCGCCACGGTCATGATCGTGCGCGACATGGTTTCGTTGACGGAAAGGTCGAGCAACTGCCGCAGCGGCATCTTCTTGTAGCGGCGCAAGTTCTCGCGGATACGGTCGTAGATGACGACGGTGTCGTTGATCGAGTAGCCGAGGATGGTGAGAAGCGCCGCCACGATGGTGAGGTCGAAGTCGAGTTCGAACAGCGACCATAGCCCGATGGTGAGCATGACGTCATGCACCAGAGCTATGACTGCGCCGAGCGCGAACTGCCATTCGAACCGGAACCAGACATAGGCGAAGATGCCGAGATTGGTGAGCACCAGGGCCCAGATCGCCGAGTTGATGAGTTCCTGCGAGACGGTGCTGCCGACCTGTTCGCGGCGAAGTTCCTTCGTGCCCTCGGGCAGCGCGGCCAGCACCTTGTCGGCGGCGGCCTTCTGCGCCTCCGGGCCGCCTTCCTGCTCGGGGAAGCGGATCAGGAGTTCGTCGGCCTTGCCGAAATTCTGGATCTGGATTTCGCCGACGCCGAGATGCGTCAGCGTCGTGCGCAGCTTGGCGGCCTCGGCGGCGGTCGGCGTCTGCACTTGCATCAGTGTGCCGCCCTTGAAGTCGATGCCGAAGTTCAGTCCGTGGGTGAACAGCAGCACGACCGTGCCGACGATGCCGATGATCGACAGCGCGAAGCAAAGCCGGAAGTATTTGACGAAATGGAAATTCGTCTTCTGGGGGAGGCGGAACAGCGGTTTCAGCAGCATGGCTTGGCTCGTTCGGCGCTAGAGCGAGCCGCTTTTCGGCGCGGCGTTGCTCGACAAATAAGAAGCCAGGGTATCCTTAAGGGACACCCTAGATGTGAAGGACGGTGGGCCGCGTCTGGCGCAGCCATGTCGACACCATCAGGCGCGTCAACGTGATCGCGGTGAACAGCGAACTCACGATGCCGAAGGACAGCGTGACCGCGAAGCCTTTCACCGTGCCCGATCCGAACGCGTAGAGGATCAGCGCGGCGAGAAGGGCGGTCAGATGCGAATCGATGATGGTTGCGTAGGCGCGGTCGAAGCCTGCCTCGATGGCCGAAATCATGCCTCGCCCGGTTCGCAGTTCCTCGCGTATGCGCTCGTATATGAGCACGTTCGCGTCCACCGCGACACCCATGGTGAGCACGATGCCTGCGATGCCCGGCATGGTCAGCGTTGCATGGAAGAGCGAAAGGCAGGCCATGATGATGGCGATGTTGACCGCAAGCGCGATCACGGAGAACAGGCCGAACAGTCCGTAGGCCGAGATCATGAACAGCGAGACAGCCGCGAAGCCGACGGCGGCGGCGATGGAGCCCGCATCGATGGAATCCGCGCCGAGGCTCGGGCCCACAGAGCGCTCCTCGATGATGGAGAGCGCGGCCGGAAGCGCGCCGGAGCGCAGCAGCAGCGCGAGACGGTTCGTTTCCTCGACGCCGAAATTGCCCGTAATCTGGCCGCGTCCGCCCGGAATCTCGGAGCGGATGACCGGCGCCGAGATCACCTTGCCGTCGAGGATGATGGCGAAGGGACGGCCGATATTATCGCGCGTTACCCGCGCGAAAGCCGAAGCGCCACGGCTGTTGAACTCGAAATCGACCGCGCGCTCGCCGACGCCGCCCGCGCGGTTGTCGTAGCCCGCATAGGCGTTCACGAGGTCGTCGCCCGAAACGATCACTTCCTTGTGGACGAGCACGAACTGGCCGGGCCGTTCCTGATCCGGCAGAAGCTGGGAATCCGGCGGCACGCCATGGTCCTTGGCCTCTTCCGGCGAGATCGACGTGTCGACAAGCTGGAAGGTGAGTTTCGCCGTGGTGCCGACGCGGGTCTTCACTTCGTCGGGTGCGAGGCCCGGCACCTGGATAAGGATGCGGTCCTTGCCGCTTGCGCCGCCCTGTGCCTGAATGGTCGCTTCGGTCGTGCCCTGCGGGTCGACGCGGCGGCGGATGACTTCGATGGAGCGGGAAATTGCGTTTTCGATGCGGCGCTGCACGCCCGCCTGCGTCGGCTCAAGCGTGATGACGCCCGGCTGCGTCGACTGAACCGAGAGGTCCGTGCCGGAATCGCCGCCCGACCCCGTCAGGAGCGAGGAGGAAAGCGGTTGCGCCAGCGTCTTGAGTTTCGTCAGCGCGGCGTCGGTATTTGCCGGGTCGCGCAGGTTCACACGCACCTGATTGCCCGCGATGACGACGCCCGAATGGGCGATGCGCGCTTCGCTGAGCGCGCGTCGCGATTCCGTCTGGATGGACTGCAGCCAGTCCTTCTTCAGCTGCGTGGTGTCGATCTGGTAGAGAAGATGCGTGCCGCCGCGAAGGTCGAGGCCGAGCGGCATGCGGGGAAGCTGTGCCCAGGAGGGCAGGCTTTCATAGGTCGAGATCGGAATCACGTTCGGCAGCGCGAAGATCACCGACGCGACGGATATGAGAATCGTCGCCACCGCGCCCCAGCGCGAAAAATGCAACGTGAATGCGCTCATCGACCCTGTTCCCCTTGATGCGCTGCGTGTTCGGCCGGCTGCTTAGGCGGCTGTCTTGTCGCCGTTCGCCCCGGATTCGGCTGGCGCGTCTTCCTTGTCCTTCGACGTGTCGCCCTTCACCGGCTCGCCCTTGCCGCGAACGTCGGTGATCGTCGCCTTCAGCACCCGCACCTGCACGCCGTCGGCGATTTCGACCTTCAGTTCGCCATCGGTGCCGATCCGCACGACCTTGCCGATGATGCCGCCCGCCGTCACGACCGTATCGCCGCGCTTTACCGCATCCAGCATCGCCTGATGCTCCTTCATCCGCTTCTGCTGCGGACGGAACACCAGCAGATAGAAGATGACGAAGACGAGGATGAGCGGGAACAGCATGCCGAAAATGTCGCCGGCTCCGGCGCCAGGCGCTTGGGCGTATGCGGGAGAGATCATCGAGAGGACTCCGTGATGTGCGGAAAGAATGGGCGCGAGCCTTTTCGCGCGGAAGGTCGTGGCTTTCTTATAATGGCTTGCCCTGATATGGCAACTTCTGCGCCGTTGCGTCCGTGGCTAAATAGCGCATAGTTTCACGTTCTTCCACATCGGCGCGCGGACCTTGCGCTTTTTTCATCCACAACCGCGACCTCACACCATGCCCCAGACACCGCATCCCCTGGAACCGCTCCTCATCCGCATCGCGGAGGCGCTGGAGCGCCTTGCCCCGCCGGAAGCCGGCAAGGAAACCTTTACTGACGCGGATGCCTTCGTGTGGCAGGCCGAGGGCAGCCGCTTCCTCGCGGTTCGCCGCGTGAACCGCACGCCGATCGCGCTTCTCAAGGGCGTCGACCGCGTGCGCGACAAGCTTCTCGACAATACGGAGAACTTCGCGCGCGGGCTTCCCGCCAACAACGCGCTGCTCTGGGGGGCGCGCGGCATGGGCAAGAGCTCGCTCGTGAAAGCGGTGCATGCCGAGGTGGCCGCGAAGCTTGCCCCCAACGGCGCGTCGGCCCTGAAGCTTGTCGAAATCCACCGCGAGGACATCGAGAGCCTTCCGCGCTGCCTGTCGCACATGCGTGAAAGCCCGCATCGCTTCATCGTGTTCTGCGACGACCTGTCCTTCGACGCGGACGATACGGCTTACAAGTCGCTCAAGGCAGTGCTCGAAGGCGGCGTCGAGGGGCGCCCGCAGAACGTGCTGTTCTATGCCACGTCGAACCGTCGCCACCTGATGGCGCGCGAGATGGTGGAGAACGAGCGCTCGACCGCGATTCATCAAGGCGAGGCCGTGGAAGAGAAGGTTTCGCTCTCGGATCGATTCGGCCTTTGGCTCGGCTTTCACAACTGCTCGCAGGCCGATTATCTCGCGATGGTCGAGGGCTATGTCGCGCATCACGGCCTGACCATCGCGCCGGAGGATCTGAAGGCGCAGGCGCTCGAATGGGCGATGACGCGAGGCTCGCGCTCGGGCCGCGTGGCGTGGCAGTTCGTGCAGGATCTGGCGGGGCGGCTCCGGCAGACGCTTGACGACTGACATGCGGCGGGAACCCGCGCGGGCTTCGGCGCTTCTCCGTTTATGGAGAACGCCGACGAACTCGATTGCATTGTGATTGGCGGCGGCCCGGCGGGGCTGACGGCGGCGCTCTATCTCGCACGCTTCGAGCGGCGTTTCGTCGTTATCGACAAGGGCAAACCGCGCGCAGCACTCATCCCGGAAAGCCACAACGTGCCGTTTTTCGCGCAAGGCATCGGCGGCGTGGAGATGTTGCGCCGCGCGCGAGACCATGCCGAGACATACGGCGCGCGCATCCTGTCCGGCGAGGCGACGACGCTCGAAAGGAGGGGCGACGGTTTCGCGGTCGGCTTTAGCCACCGGGATGGCGAGGAGACGCTTCGCGCGCGATTCGTGCTGCTCGCGAGCGGCGTGGTGGACATTCCGCCGACGCTTGCCGACGCCGACGCGGCGGTTCTCTCAGGTCTCGTGCGCTATTGCCCGATCTGCGACGGTTACGAGGCGAAGGGTAAGCGCGTGGGGGTGATCGGGCGCGGAGCCTGCGGGCTCGGGGAAGCGAGGTTCATCGCGAGCACCTGGAGCGCGGAGGTCACTCTGCTTTCGCTCGACGAGCCGCTGATG
This sequence comes from Rhodomicrobium sp., assembly GCF_047605405.1. Lineage (NCBI taxonomy): Bacteria > Pseudomonadati > Pseudomonadota > Alphaproteobacteria > Hyphomicrobiales > Hyphomicrobiaceae > Rhodomicrobium > Rhodomicrobium sp. The sequence goes on from NZ_JASGFR010000011.1 coordinate 72,076, forward strand.
CCGGAACGCGCCGAACAAAGCACGCTCGCCGAGCACGATGTCGATTTCGTGCCTGTACCGATCCGCACGCTCGTTCGCATCGGCGACGGCATCGAGGCGCTCGGGTATGATGGCGCGGTTCATCGGTTCGACATCGTTTATTCCGCCATCGGCTGCGATTACCGCTCGGGCCTGGCGAAGGCGCTCGGCGCCGCCGTCAACGAGGCGGGCGCGCTCAAGGTTGCCGCGCATGCGGAAACCACCGTACCGGGGCTTTACGCGGCGGGAGACGTAACGGAAGGGCTCAACCAGATCGTGGTCGGCATGGGGCAGGCTGCCCGCGCCGCAACACACATCCACAATCGCCTCTGACGTGTGGCTCGGCTTTTACCCATCCGATGTCGTAATTCGGGCATGTTTTCGACGCCATGCGGACACGGCTGACTAAACAAGAATTAAGGCGCCCGGAAAGCCGCAGCGCGTTGAACCGCGCGGGGCCGTTCCTTAAGTTTCGCTCCATCACAGCATAGAGGGAATATCATGCTCAGAATTTCCATGGCCGCCGCCGCGGTGGCGCTCCTCGCCGCGAGCCCGTTGGCCGCTTCCGCCGCCGAAAAGACGCTCGCGCTCAAGAGCAACGAAACTTCCGACATCATGCCGCTGTACGGCGTGAAGGACTGCAAGTCGCTGCTGACGGCGACGCCCGAGATCGAGGTGCTTCAGGGCGCGCCGGAACTGACGCTCTCGGTTCGCCCGGACAAGATCCTGCCGCCCGGCGGCAAGTGCAAGGACAAGGTGGACGGCGGCGTGGTCGTGGCCACGGTCGGCAAGGTGGAAAAGCCCTTCGACGGCCCGCTCACCTTCCGCGTGAAGTACAAGACGAAGGACGCCACGCGCCAGTCCGCGCATACCTTCGACCTCAAGCTCTTCCCGTAATGGGTCGAGCAGCGCTTGTCTGAGTTTGGAGTTTATATGGCGGGATTGCGGCGATGAGCGCGCATCCCGTCATATTTGTATTTTAAGATATCGCTAGCTTGACCCTTTGCGTCCACAGCGAGTAAATAATTTTAGAAGTAATAAGGTGGTTTTGGACCCGCGAAAAGGGGCTCCCATGCGGCGTTTCAATGTTCTTGCCGGCTTCATGCTAAGCCTTCCTCTCACCTTTGCTGTATCTGAGGCAGGGTCAGCCGAGCGCCTCGCTTCGATTGCGTTAAAAAGCAATGAGACAATCGAGCTTCACGACCTGTTTTACGCGCCAGATTGCAAATCCAGTCTGAAGGGGCTTCCCAGCGTGGAAATTCTCGATGGTCCTCCGGGCGTCACAGTTTCCGTGAAGGAAGCGCAAGTTGTCCCGCGCGCGCAGCACTGCGCCAAGCCTGTGCTTGGTGGAAAGCTTTATGCAACGGCGGGTGCGGTCGAAGACTACAGCGTATCGAAGCTGATCCTCCGAATTACGTATCCCACGAAGGATGGTGACCGTAAATTTACCGACAATTACGAGTTAACGCTCGTTCCCTAACTTGCGAGGCCCTTATGTTTGACAAGGTATCCGCCAAAGCCGGATTGGTGGTTGCGGGAATGGCCCTGTTCATCGGGTCAGCCAGCGCGGCGGACTGGTCGATCGCGGCCAAGAGCGGGGAGTCCGTCGATCTTTTCCCTGTTTGGGGAGTGGCTAATTGCCGGTCCATGCTGACCGCCAAGCCAGAAGTTGAAGTCTTGCAGGACGTTCCCGGCGTCATACTCAGCGTTCGCGAGGAAGACGTGAAGCCAACTAAGCTCAACTGCCCCAATAAAGTGAAGGGGGGTGTTGTCGTCGCAACGATCGGGCAAATCGAAAAGCCGATTGAAGGCGAAGTCGTTTTCCGCGTTCTATTTCAAGGCAAGCAAGGCAAGCATCAGGCGGGACACAAGCTGAAGGTTGCCCTCTTCCCCGCACCCGCGCCGAAGTCGCAGTAACCGTTACAAGAGCGACCTACCATAAGAGCGACAGCGGCAGTTCGGTCGTGCTTTTCACTTCCGATATGGCCATGGACGAGTTTGTGAACTGCACGGATGCGACCTGGCTCAGATGCTTGCGGAAGAAAGTCTCGTAGGATTCCGTATCGCGCGTGATGACGCGCAGCAGATAATCCGTTTCGCCGAGAAGCGTGTGGCACTCGACGACTTCGGGGAAGCGGCGGATCGCGTCCTCGAAGGCGGGCAGTGTCCGCTGGCCGTGCGCCTGAAGCTTCACATGCGCGAACACCATCATGTTGAGGCCGAGTTTCTTGCGGTCGAGGATGGCGACGCGCCGCTGGATGATGCCCGCCGCCTCCAGCTTCTCGATGCGCCGCCACACCGATGATTGCGACGCGCCGGCTCGCGTGGCGATTTCTGCTGTGGAAAGTGAGGCGTCGGCCTGCAGGAGCATGAGAATGGTGCGGTCGACGGGATCGAGCGGATAAGGGGTGGAACCGGGCATCGATGCGTCTCCTCTGCGGCATATTGGCGCGATTGCGCATAAATTATGCTCTCAATCGCGGCTTGTGAAAGCCTTAACTCGCCGCCTCCAGCGCCTCACCGAACTTTGCAAAGTCTTTTCAGTTTTCCCATGGGATACTCATAATCCGACCATGGGAGAAGCCAATGGACACGCTCGCGTCTGCGCCCTCCATCAGCCTCGATGACAAGTATCGCGTCGATCAGGGCCAGGTTTTTCTTACGGGCGTGCAGGCTCTTGTCAGGCTTCCGCTTCTGCGCCGCCAGATTGATGCGGCGATGGGGCTCGACACGGCCGGTTTCATCTCCGGATATCGCGGTTCTCCTCTCGGCACCTACGACAAGCAACTGTGGCAGGAAAAGAAGCGCCTCGCCGAAAGCCGGATCGTCTTCCAGCCGGGCGTGAATGAGGAACTGGCCGCGACCGCCGTATGGGGCAGCCAGCAAGCGGCGCTGTTTGCGGGCGCGCGTCATGACGGCGTTTTCGGCATCTGGTACGGCAAGGGGCCGGGCGTGGACCGCTCCGGCGATGCCTTAAAGCACGCGAATTTTTTCGGGACCGCGAAAAATGGCGGCGTGCTGGCAATCGCGGGCGACGACCATTCCTGCAAATCCTCGACGCTGCCGAACCAGAGCGATTTCGCCTTCGCGGATGCCGAAATTCCCGTTCTTGGCCCGTCGGACATCGCCGAGATCATCGAATTCGGCCTGAAGGGCTTCGACCTTTCGCGCTTCGCCGGGCTGTGGGTCGGCCTGAAGGCCGTTTCCGACACCATGGACGCGAGCGCAACCGTGCGTATCGATCCGTTGCGCTATCGCTCGTTCACGCCCTACGGCGTCGCCGAGCCGATCGGCGGCCGCAACGCAAGGCTCGGTCGCACGCCGCCCGAGCAGGAGGAAATTCATCGCCATTTCCGCCTTCCCGCCGCGATGGCGTTCGCGCGCGAGAACGGTTTCGACCGCCTCGCCATCGACGGCGCCGCCGCGCGTTTCGGTATCGCGGCTTCCGGCAAGGCTTATCTGCATGTACGTCAGGCGCTGCGCGACCTCGGTCTCACCGATGGGGAGGCGTCCGCGCTCGGTTTTCGCGTTTACAAGATCGGCCTCGTCTGGCCGCTGGAGGAGCACAGCGCGCGCGCCTTCGCGAACGGGCTCGAAACCGTGCTCGTGGTGGAAGAGCGCCGCGACATGATCGAGCACCAGCTTCGCGCGGCGCTATACGGTCTGCCGGACGGTCGCCGCCCGCGCATCGTCGGCAAGCGCGACCTCGAAGGTCGCCCGCTTGTCAGCGACGTGCTCGATATCGACACCGCGCATGTGACGCGCGCGATCCTTCGCGTTCTGCCGGAAGCGATGAAGACGCCGCGCATGAAAGCCGTCGAGGCGCGCCTCGCGGAGGCCGCGCAACAGGCTGCCGGCGCACCGATCCATTTGCGCACTCCGTATTTCTGTTCGGGCTGTCCGCATTCGACCTCGACGAAGGTGCCGGACGGGAGCCGCGGCACGGCGGGCATCGGGTGCCACTATCTCGCGACCATGATGAACCGCAACACCGACGTTTTCACCCAGATGGGGGGCGAGGGCGTGTTGTGGGTGGGGCAGGCGCCGTTCACTGAGGAGACGCACGTCTTCGCCAATCTCGGCGACGGCACCTATTTCCATTCGGGCAGTCTCGCGATCCGGCAGGCCATCGCGGCGCACGCGAACGTCACCTACAAGATCCTGTACAATGATGCCGTCGCCATGACGGGCGGCCAGCCGGTCGACGGTCAACTGACCGTGCCGCGGATTGCGGCACAGATGCGGGCGGAGGGGGTGTCCCGCATCGCCATCGTGAGCGACGATCCCGACCGCCACGCTAAGGACCCCGCGATCCCGGCGGGCACGAGTTTCGACCATCGTTCCCGCCTCGACGCGGTGCAGCGCGAACTACGGTCCGTTCCGGGCGTAAGCGTTCTTATCTACGATCAGGTTTGCGCGACCGAGAAGCGCCGCCGCCGCAAGCGCGGCCTTATGGAACAATCGGATAGGCGGCTTTTTATCAATACAGGCGTCTGCGAGGGTTGCGGCGATTGCTCCCGCGCCTCCAATTGTCTTTCGGTCGAGCCGGTCGAAACCGAGTTCGGCCGGAAGCGCCGCATCAATCAATCAACCTGCAATCAGGACGCGACCTGCGTCGACGGGTTTTGCCCGAGTTTCGTGTCGGTCTACGGAGGCACGCGCAGGCGAAGACAGGTGAAGCATCTTTCGCCCGAAATGCCTGAGCCCGCGCTGCCCGCGATCCCGGAAGACGGCTACAACATCTTGATGACGGGCATCGGCGGGCTCGGCATCACCTCGCTTGCCGCGATCCTCGGCATGGCGGCTCATCTCCACGGCCGTCAGGTGCGCATCGTCGACCAGATCGGCCTCGCGCAGAAGGGCGGCGGCGTCTATTCCCACTTGCGCATCGGCGAGCCGCAGACGGACCTTTTCAGCCCGCGCATCGGGGCGGGGCAGGCCGATCTCGTGCTGGCGGCCGATATCGTCGTAGCCCATGGCAAGAACAGCCTGCCGATGATGAGCGAGACGCGCACCGCCGTCGTCGCCGATCCGCGCGTCACGCCCACGGCCGAATTCGTCCGCGACAACGCCGTCATCTTCGATGCTCCGGCCATGACCGCGAGGCTCGCAAAGCGCGCCCGCGCGCTCGACGAATGCCCGGCGCAGGCCATTGCGGTCGCGCTCGTTGGCGACGCGATCTTCGCCAACATGGTGCTGACGGGTTTCGCCTGGCAGAACGGGCTTGTCCCGCTGGAACGCGGCGCGATCCTGCGCGCCATCGAATTGAACGGAGCGAGCGTCGACGCAAACAAGCGCGCCTTCGCATTGGGGCGCGAGGCGGCTCTCTGGCCCGAACGCGTCGCTGCGCTGCTCGATCCCGCGCCGAAGCTCGCGCAGACGCTCGACGATATCGTCGGACTTCGCGCGACCGAACTGGCGGCCTATCAGGATGTGGCATACGCCGCGCGCTATCTCGCCTTCGTCGACCGAGTCCGCGCGCGCGAAATTGCCGTTGCGCCGCAAAGCGAGGTGCTGACGCGCGTGGTCGCGCAGAACCTCTTCCGGCTCATGGCCATCAAGGACGAGTATGAGGTGGCGCGGCTTTACACCGATGGCGCGTTCGCCGCGCAGATCGAGGCCGAGTTCGACGGCGACGTGAAGCTCAAGTTTCACCTTGCCCCCCCGATCCTCGGACGCCGCGATCCCGACACCGGGAAGCTCAGGAAGATGACCTTCGGCCCCTGGATGCTGCCCGTACTGCGGCTTCTCGCGAAGGGAAAGCGCCTGCGCGGCACATGGCTCGACGTGTTTGCACGAGCTTCCGAGCGAAAGGCAGAGCGCGCGCTTCTCGCCGACTACGAGGCGCGCATCGAGCGTCTTCTGCCGACGCTGACCAAGGCCAATCTCGCACTCGCCACCGCCTATGCCGCCGTGCCGGACATCGTTCGCGGCTTCGGCCATGTGAAGGAAGCCAACATCGCGAAAGCGCAAGCCCGCTATGCCGAGCTTGAGGCCGCGCTCGCAACCGGCGGACACATGCGCGAGGCGGCGGAATAGCCGTTCCGCCCTGTTGACAGCAAGCCCGCCTCAAGCGCCTCATGAGAAAAAAATAACGAGGGAGAAGCGCTTCAATGCCATCTTATCGCGGTCTCGACTTCGGGCTCGGCGAGGAAGCCGACATGCTGCGCGACAGCGTGAGCGCCTTCGCCGACGACAGGATCGCGCCGCGCGCGGCTGAAATCGACCGCTCGAACGCCTTCCCGCGCGATCTTTGGCAGCCCATGGGCGCGCTCGGTCTGCACGGCATCACGGTCGAGGAAGAATGGGGCGGCGCGGGCCTCGGCTATCTGCATCATTGCATCGCCGTCGAGGAGGTGAGCCGCGCGAGCGCAAGCGTCGGGCTATCTTATGGCGCGCATTCGAATCTCTGCGTGAACCAGATCCGACGAAACGGCACGGACGAGCAGAAACGCCGCTATTTGCCGAAGCTGATCTCCGGCGAGCATGTCGGCGCGCTCGCCATGTCGGAAGCCGAAGCCGGTTCGGATGTGGTGTCGATGCGCACGCGCGCCGACAAGCGCGGCGACCGCTACGTGCTGAACGGCACGAAGATGTGGATCACCAACGCCCCGCACGCCGACGTGCTCGTGGTCTACGCGAAGACGGACCCCGCCGCCGGGCCGCGCGGCATCACCGCGTTCCTGATCGAGAAGGGGATGGCGGGTTTTTCGGTCTCGCCCAAGCTCGACAAGCTCGGCATGCGCGGCTCGGATACCGCCGAACTCGTGTTCGAGGATTGCGAGGTGCCGGAGGAGAACGTCATGGGCGGCGAAGGACGCGGGGTCGCCGTTCTCATGTCAGGCCTCGATTACGAACGCGCGGTGCTTGCCGCCGGGCCGCTCGGCATCATGCAGGCGGCGCTCGACATCGTGCTTCCCTACATCCACGAGCGAAAGCAGTTCGGCAAGCCCATCGGCACGTTCCAGCTCGTGCAGGGCAAGGTCGCCGACATGGCGGTCGCTCTGAATTCCGCGCGCGCCTACGTCTATGCGGTCGCGCGCGCCTGCGACCGGGGCCAGACGACGCGCGAGGACGCTGCGGGCGCGATTCTCTATGCGGCGGAGGCGGCGACGCGCGTGGCGCTCGACGCCATCCAGCTCCTCGGCGGCACCGGCTACATGAACGACACGGCGACGGGGCGGCTCCTTCGCGATGCGAAACTGTACGAAATTGGCGCGGGCACGAGCGAAATCCGCCGTATGCTTATCGGGCGCGAGCTATTTGGCAAAATATGATTTGGTGTCATATTTGATGAGATGCCAAAAAATAGTAATTGTCATTTTTTGATATTATTGTATGATGAGGCAAAGTGGAGGAACGGACATGGCGCGCAGAAAAAAGGACGAACGGCCGGACGATGCGCCATTGCGCGGGAGGGGCTTCGAGGAAGCGCCGCAGGCCCCGTTCGTTGTCGACAACGCTGAAAAACCCGGCTTCGGCGTCGCGAACCGCCTGCGTCTGACGCTCGGCCCCGGCGGCCGCGTGGTGATCCCGGCGGCGCTTCGCGAGGCCATGCAGGTGGAGGAGGGCGATGCGCTTCTCGCCTGGCTTGAGGATGGCGAACTTCATCTACTCAGCCCGCGCGTCGGCGCGAGACAGGCCCAGGCGATGATGAAGGGGCTGCTTGGAAGCGGTCTCGCAGACGACCTCATAAAAGATCGGCGCCGCGAAGCGGAGGCGGAAGCGCGTGGTTGATACGACCGCTTCGCGGGGCGAAAAAAGGGAACCGCTTCGATCTCCCACGGGCGGGGCCTCTCGCAGATTTGCGGGCGATCCACTGCCGGGGCGCCGCTGATGTGCGCCGCGATCGTGCTCGACGCTTCGGCCATCCTCGCCCATCTCGGCGGCGAACCGGGGGCGGAACGGGCGGAGACTTTTTTCGGAAACGCCGCGATCTCCACGGTCAACCTCTCCGAAGTGGTGGCCAAGCTTCAGGAGCGCGGCGCCGCGCTGCCGCTCGTGCGGGCGGCGCTTTCCCGCTATGGCCTCGACATCATGCCGTTCGACGAAGACCTGGCCTTTCGCGCGGGCGCGCTGCGCGTCGCAACGAAGCCCTTCGGCCTCTCGCTCGGCGACCGCGCCTGCCTCGCGCTCGCCGAAAAACTGCGTGTGCCGGTGCTGACCGCCGACCGGACCTGGCGCGACATCGAGCTATCCGTGGAGGTGCACGTCTTGCGTTAGGGCGACCTTTCCGAACGCCCCGACCCTTTATCCGTTCGTCTTTGTTGTGAAACAGGGTTCCGCTTGCGCGGCAGAAACGAGGAGCGGGCATGGCAGTCCTGAAAAGCGCCATCGACAGGCGCTCCGAAACCTTCGAGGCGAATGCCGTGGCGATGGCGGCCCTTGTCGGGAGGCTTCGTGAAAAGGCAGCGACCGTCCAGAAAGGCGGCGGGGCTGAGGCTTGTGCTCGGCACGCAGCGCGCGGAAAGCTTCTCGCGCGGGACCGTATCGCGCTCCTCCTCGATCCCGCCTCGCCCTTCCTCGAAATCGGCGCGCTCGCGGCTCACGGCCTTTATGGCGGCGACGCACACGCGGCGGGGATCATCGCAGGTATCGGGCGCATTTCGGGCCGCGAATGCATGATCGTCGCCAACGACGCGACGGTCAAAGGCGGCACCTATTACCCGATGACGGTGAAAAAGCACCTTCGCGCACAGGATATCGCCCGCCAAAACCGGCTTCCCTGCCTCTATCTGGTGGATTCGGGCGGTGCGTTCCTGCCGATGCAGGACGAGATCTTCCCCGACGAGCGCCATTTCGGCCGCATCTTCTACAATCAGGCGCGGATGTCGGCTGAAGGCATCCCGCAGATCGCTCTTGTCATGGGGCCGTGCACGGCGGGCGGGGCCTATGTGCCGGCGATGTGCGACGAGAGCGTCATCGTGAAGGGCCACGGAACGATCTTTCTCGGCGGGCCGCCGCTCGTGCGCGCAGCGACGGGCGAAATCGTCACGGCGGAGGAACTTGGCGGCGCGGATGTGCACGCCCGCCAGTCCGGCGTCGTCGATCATTATGCGGAGAGCGACGCGCATGCGATCGGCATCGCGCGCGCGATCGTGGCGCGCCTCAACCGCACAAAGCCGGCGTTCCTCGACATCGCGGCGCCCCGCGCTCCGGCCTATCCCGCCGACGAGCTATACGGCATCGTCGAAGCCGACGCGCGAAAGCCCTACGATGTCCGCGAAATCGTCGCCCGCCTCGTCGACGGCTCCGACTTCGACGAATTCAAGGCGCGCTACGGTCCGACGCTCGTCTGCGGTACCGCACGCATCCACGGCTACCCCGTGGGCATCCTCGCCAACAACGGCATCCTCTTTTCCGAGAGTGCGCTCAAAGGCGCGCATTTCATCGAAGTGATGGACCAGCGCGGCATTCCGCTCGTCTTTCTCCAGAACATCACGGGTTTCATGGTCGGCCGCAAATACGAAGCCGGCGGCATAGCCAAGGATGGCGCCAAGCTCGTCACGGCAGTTTCGACGGCGAGCGTGCCGAAATATACCGTCATCGTCGGCGGCTCTTATGGCGCGGGCAATTACGGCATGTGCGGGCGCGCCTTCGGTCCGCGCTTCCTGTGGATGTGGCCCAACGCGAAGATATCGGTCATGGGCGGCGAGCAGGCGGCGACCGTCCTCGCCATCGTGCGCAGGCAGTCGCTGGAAGCGAAGGGGGCTACGCCTGCCGATGCGGAGGAAGAGGCGCTGAAAGCACCGATCCGCGCGCAGTTCGAGGAGCAGGCGGACCCGTATTATGCGACGGCGCGGCTGTGGGACGACGGCGTCATCGATCCCGCCGACACGCGCATGGTGCTCGCGCTCGCGCTTTCGGCGGGGCTGAACGCGCCGCCCGAGCGCGGCCGCTTCGGCGTTTTCAGGATGTGAGGCGAACATGTCGAGCGCCCGGCCTTTCACGTCGCTTCTCATTGCCAATCGCGGCGAAATCGCCTGCCGCATCGCGCGCACGGCGCGCCGCATGGGGCTTCGCACCATCGCCGTCTATTCAGAGGCTGACGCTCGCGCGCGCTATGTGACGACCGCCGACGAGGCGCGGCTTATCGGCCCCGCGCCCGCGCGCGACAGCTATCTCGACATTGCCCGCATCATCGAGGCCGCCAGGGCCAGCGGCGCGGAGGCGGTGCATCCGGGCTACGGCTTCTTGTCCGAGAAGGCCGCCTTCGCGGAAGCCTGCGCGGCTGCGGGGCTCGTCTTCGTCGGTCCGCCCGCCGCCGCGATCCAGGCGATGGGATCGAAGGCTACCGCGAAAGCGCTGATGGAGGCCGCGGGCGTTCCGGTCGTGCCCGGCTACGGTGGCGCGGAGCAGGATGCGGCGACCTTCGCACGCGAGGCGAAGCGGCTCGGCTTTCCCGTGCTGCTGAAGGCGGTCGCGGGCGGCGGCGGCAAGGGCATGCGCATCGTTCGCGCGGCGGATGACCTCGAAGCGGCGCTTCCGGCGGCGAGACGAGAGGCGGCGGCGGCGTTCGGCGACGAGACGCTGATGATGGAGCGCTTCGTCGAGCGTCCCCGCCATATCGAGGTGCAGATCTTCGCGGACGCGCATGGCAATGTCGTCTCGCTGTTCGAGCGCGAATGCACGCTCCAGCGCCGCCACCAGAAGGTCGTCGAGGAAGCGCCGTCGCCATCGCTCGACGAGGCCCGCCGCGAAGCGCTGTACGACGCGGCGCGAAAGGCTGCGGCGGCAATCGGCTATGTCGGCGCGGGCACGGTGGAGTTCGTCGCCGACGCTGCCAACGCCTGGTTCATTGAAATGAACACGCGCCTTCAGGTCGAGCACGCGGTCACGGAGGCGATCACCGGCCTCGACCTCGTGGAATGGCAAATTCGTGTCGCGATGGGTGAGACGCTGCCGCTGCGACAGGACGAAATCAAGCGCGCCGGGCACGCGGTGGAGGCGCGCATTTATGCGGAAGATGCCAACGCCGGCTTTCTGCCGTCCACCGGCGCCATCACGCATTGGCGCGCACCGGAAGCGGGCTTCGGCATTCGCATCGACACCGGCTTCGGCGCGGGCGACGAGGTTACGCCGCATTACGATCCGCTGCTCGCGAAGGTGATCGCGCACGCGCCGACACGCGCCGCCGCGCTCGCCCGCCTGCGCGGCGCGCTATCGAGCTTCGAGGTCGGGGGCGTTGCGACAAATATCGCGTTTCTCGCGCGGCTTCTCGGCGAGGATGCGGTGGCGGCGAACGTGCTGGACACCGGCTATATCGAGCGCGAACGCGCGGGCCTCGAAAAAAGCTCCGCGCCGCGCGCGCTGCATCTCGCGGCGGCGGTGGCCGCGATCCTCGCGCGGGAGGCGGACGAGACGCGCCGCGATCCGGCGGACCCTTGGTCGCCATGGTCTGCGGGTGCGCCGTGGATGCTGTTCGGCTCACGGGCCCGCGTTCTTGAGTTTCGCGGCAAGAATGGCGAAGCATTCACCGTCCGCCTCGAACAGGAGCGCGCGGGCATGGTCCTCGTCTTCGGTGGCGATGGGGCACTTTTCGCGTTCGAGCGCGAAGAGCGCGATCCGCATCGTTTCGCGCTCACACTCGGCGGCGCGCGGCACACAGTCGGCGCTGTCCTGCGCGACGGCGCCGTCACGGTGTTCGACGGCCCGCAGCCGATCCGCCTTGCGTTCGTCGATCCTTTCGCGGCGGAAGCGGCCACTCATCATCCCACCACGGGCACGCTCGCGCCCATGCCGGGCACGGTGTTGTCGCTCCTCGCGGAGCCGGGAGCGAGCCTCGAAGCGGGCGCTCCGATCCTCATCCTCGAAGCGATGAAGATGGAGCACACGGTGCGGGCGCCGTCGCGCGGGCGCGTCGCACGCTACAGCGTCGCCGTCGGCGATTTCGTCTCCGAGGGCGCGGCGCTGATGGATTTCGAGGCCGGGGAGCCGCGCAATGGCTGAGCGCATCCGCATCGTCGAGGTGGGGCCGCGCGATGGCCTCCAGAATGAGGCCGTGACGCTGCCCGTTGCCACACGCGTCGCCTTCATCGAAAAGCTGATCGCGGCTGGATTGAAGACGATCGAGGCGGGAAGCTTCGTCTCGCCGCGCAAGGTTCCGCAGATGGCCGAAACGGCGGCCATATTGAAGGCGTTCGAGGGAAGGCGCGGCGTGTCGCTGCCGGTGCTCGTGCCGAACATGACCGGGCTCGAGGCGGCGCTCGCGGCGGGTGCGCGCGAGATCGCGGTCTTTGCGGCGGCGTCGGAAACCTTCTCGCTGAAGAATATCAACGGCTCGATTGACGAATCCTTCGAGCGGTTCGCGCCCGTGGTAGCGCGCGCCCGGGCGGAGGGCGTGGCGGTGCGGGGCTATGTGTCCTGCGTCCTCGGCTGCCCCTACGAGGGCGCGGTGCCGCTTGCGCGCGCGGCGGACGTGGCTGAACGGCTCGCGGCGCTCGGCTGCTACGAGATTTCGCTCGGCGACACCATCGGCGTCGGCACGCCGGACACCGCGCGCGCGATGCTGCGGGCGGTGGCGGAGCGAGTGCCGATGAACAGCCTTGCCGTCCATTTCCACGACACCGAGGGGCGCGCCGTCGCGAACATCCGCGCCTGTCTCGAAGAGGGTGTGCGCGTGGTGGACAGCGCGGCGGGCGGTCTCGGCGGTTGCCCTTACGCGCCGGGCGCCTCCGGGAACGTGGCGACGGAGGACGTGGTTTATCTGCTCGACGGCCTCGGTTTCGAGACGGGCGTGGATCGCGCCGCCGTCATCGAGGCGGCGCGGTTCGCCTTCGAGGCGCTGGGCAAGAAGAGGGCAACGCCGCGCACGCCCTGAACCAGCGCCTTTCCCCGATGCCCGCGCGATCCCGGATGCGCGGCGTCACGATACATGTTTCGTTGCGATGACCACTGCCAATATCCATCGCAAGACCAGGCAAGGAGACGCGCCATGCAATCGTTCAGCTGGGAAGACCCGTTCCTGCTTGAGGATCAGCTCTCGGAAGAGGAGCGTCTGATCCGCGACAGCGCCAGGGCTTATTGCCAGGAGCGTTTGCAGCCGCGCGTGCTCTCAGCCTATCGCGAGGAACGGTTCGACCGGGACATTCTGCTTGAGATGGGCGAACTCGGCTTTCTCGGGCCGACGATCCCTGAGGAATTCGGCGGCGCGGGCGTGGGCCATGTCGCCTATGGCCTGATCGCGCGCGAGGTGGAGCGCGTCGATTCCGGCTATCGCTCGGCGATGAGCGTGCAGTCCTCGCTCGTGATGCATCCGATCCACGCCTACGGCACGGACGCGCAGAAGAAGCGCTGGCTGCCGGGGCTCGCGCGGGGTGAAATCGTCGGCTGTTTCGGCCTCACAGAACCCGACTCGGGCTCCGACCCCGCCAGCATGCGCACCCGCGCCGTAAAGGTCGACGGCGGCTATCTCGTTTCCGGCCAGAAGATGTGGATCACCAACAGCCCCATCGCGGATATCGCGGTCGTCTGGGCGAAGTCCGACGCGCATGACGGCAAGATCAAGGGCTTCATCGTGGAGCGCGGCGGCAACGGCTTCTCCACGCCGAAGATCGAGGGCAAGCTCAGTTTGCGCGCGTCCATCACAGGCGAAATCGTGCTCGACGAGGCGTTCGTGCCGGAGGAAAATCTCCTGCCGGGCGCGGCGGGGCTTGGCGGTCCTTTTGGCTGCCTCAACAAGGCGCGTTACGGCATCGCATGGGGCGTCGTGGGCGCGGCCGAGTGCTGCTGGCACGCCGCGCGCGACTATACGCTCGCCCGCAAGCAATTCGGCCGCCCGCTCGCCGCAAATCAGCTCATCCAGTTCAAATTGGCGGGCATGCAGACGGAAATCGCGCTTGCCACGCAAGCCGCGCTTCGCGTCGGCCGCATGCTCGACGACGGCACCGCTGCGCCCGAGGCAATCTCGCTCATCAAGCGCAACAACTGCATCAAGGCGCTCGACATCGCACGGGCGGCGCGCGACATGCACGGCGGCAACGGCATCGCGGACAGCTTCCACGTGATGCGGCACATGGCGAATCTCGAAACGGTGAACACCTACGAGGGCACGCAGGATGTGCATGCGCTGATCCTCGGCCGCGCACAGACCGGCATTCAGGCTTTTACGGCATGAGCGGACGCGGCGATGAAGCAACGTGCGGACGCGATGAAGACGGCGTGAGCACGGCCTTAAAAGCGGGAGCACCCGCGAAGCCGGGGCCGCTCGCGCATGTTCGTGTTCTCGACCTGAGCCGCGTGCTGGCGGGGCCGTGGGCGAGCCAGCTTCTCGCCGATCTCGGCGCAACCGTTTTCAAGATCGAGAAGCCCGGCGAGGGCGACGATACGCGCCGCTGGGGCCCGCCCTTCCTGACAGACGGGAGCGGCGCGGAGACCGCGGAAAGCGCCTACTACCTGTCGGCCAATCGAGGAAAGCGGTCCGTTGCCATCGACATCGCGAAGGCGGAGGGGAACACGCTCGTTCGCCGCCTCGCAGCGACCTGCGACGTGTTTCTCGAAAACTTCAAGGTCGGCGGCCTCGCGAAATACGGCCTCGATTACGCGGCGATCCACGCGGTGAAACCGGACATCGTCTATTGCTCGATCACGGGCTTTGGCCAGACAGGCCCCTACGCGGCGCGCGCGGGTTACGATTTCATGATCCAGGGCATGGGCGGGCTCATGAGCCTGACCGGCGAGCCGGAAGGGGAACCGATGAAGGTCGGCGTAGCCTTCGCCGATATCTTCACCGGCATGTATGCAAGCGTGGGCGTTCTCGCAGCGCTGGCGCATCGGGACCGCACCGGAGAGGGCCAACATATCGACCTCGCGCTTCTGGACGTGCAGGCGGCGGTGCTTGCCAATCAGGCGACGAATTGGCTCGTCGGTGGCGTGGTGCCGAAGCGGCTCGGCAACGCGCATCCGAATATCGTGCCGTATCAGGTCTTCGAGACTCGCGACGGTCATGTGATCGTCGCGGTCGGCAATGACGCCCAGTTCGGGCGCTTTTGCGCGGCGGCGGGATGCGAGGCTCTTGCGGCTGATCCGAAGTTCGCAGCCAACGCCGCGCGGGTGCGCAATCGTGACGAACTTGTCGCGCTCCTGAAGCCCATCCTTGCCGCACGCGCCAGCGCCGACTGGATTGCGGTGCTTGAGGCGGCGGGCGTGCCGTGCGGACCGATCAACGACGTCGCGCAGGTTTTCGGCCATGAGCAGATCCGACATCGTGGCATGGCCGTGCGCATGGAGCATCCGGCCGGCGCTGTCGATCTCCCCGGCAATCCGCTGCATTTTTCCGAAACGCCCGTTGCCTATGACCGCGTGCCGCCGCTTCTCGGCGCAGACACGAAGCGGACGCTTCTCGACATCGGCCTCGACGCAGATGCGATCGCGGCATTGCGTGAAAGCGGCGCGATCGGGGAATAAGGCAGGAATGCCTCGCCCAAAAAGAAAACCGCGAGTGCCCTCGCGGTTCGCGATCAATCGGGCCACATGGGCTTCGCCTTTCGGGAAGAAGGAACCGCCGCATCGGGGCCAACGCGGCGGGCAAGCTTTTAAATCTGACGGAACTTTCTGGCGAGCAAACCGGCGACGAGGCCGCCTGCCGCGGCCGCCGTGGCGACTTTTACCGGTCCGTAAGTCCGCACCGCGTATTCAATCTGCCGTCCGATGTCGTTGACGGTCGCCGGCACCTGCGCCTGAAAAGCCTGAACGGGACGTTCGAACGCTTCACTGACGCTTGGTGTCC